>NZ_MVPX01000520.1:0-14293 GCF_002043085.1 Gordonia sp. i37
CCCCCCAGCCGATCGCGGACACGATCTGGCCGCTATCGGCTGCACGCTGGCGGCATCACATCCGAGAAAGGGCGCACCCTCATGTACTTCGCAGCCACCCGCATCCTCACCGACGACGTCGACGGTCTGGTCGGCTTTTACGAGACGGTCACCGGCCTGCGCGCGAACCGCCTGCATCCGTTGATCGCCGAGTTCACCACCGATTACGGCACCCTGGCCATCGCGTCGTCGACCACCATCACGGCAATGGGCGACGACGTACTCACCGCCGCGTCGAACCGTTCGGTGGTCCTCGATTTCCTCGTCGGCGATGTCGACGAGGTGCACCGACGTCTCACCAGCGGGCATCTGACCGACGTCGTCGACGGGTTCGTCAATGACGGCCCCACCGATATGCCGTGGGGCAATCGCTCGTTGCTCCTGCGCGATCCCGACGGAAACCTCGTGAACTTCTACGCGCCTCTCGCCGACCGGGACTGACCTCGCATCGAAAGCGGCCCCGATTCCGGCTGACCGGTCCGTCGGGATTGGGAGTGAGCCAGGTCACCGTTCGCCGGTCGATTTCATGGTGCGCGGGGCGTTCCGCTTACCCTGTAGCGCATGTCCGACCGCCTGAGCACGACGTTCCGCTACGGGCGCGTCACCCTGTCGCGTCGCGGGGATCTGATCCTGATCCTGACCGTGTCCCTGCTGTTGACCTTGCTGTTCATGTATTGGAGCTACGAGGTCAAGATCAAGTGCGTCGGTCCACCGTTCTTCCCGGACGGGCGCAGCCACAAGTGGCCGGTCGGCGATCCGCACGCGGTCATCCCCTGCTATTCGGATCTGGCGTACCTGTGGGTGGGCCGCGACATCAACAACCATGTCTTCCCGTACATCCACGGCGGTATCGGCACCAACGGCCAACTCTTCGGTGGTTCGGTCGAGTACCCGGTGCTCTCGGGAATCCTGATGTGGCTCGGTGCGATCGGCGCGCACACCGACGTCGACTTCTTCCGCCATTCGGCGGCGCTGCTCGCGCCGTTCGGTGTGGTGATCACCGCGATGCTCGCCGTGCTCACCCGCTGGAATGTGTTGTGGTGGGCAATGACCCCGCCGCTGATCCTCTACGCCTTCCACAACTGGGAACTGCCGGTGGTGGCGACCGCCGTCGGTGCCGTCGCCGTCATGGCCTGGGGGGCGAGCATCAAGCCGTCGACGGGCGAACGCCGAATGAGTTTGCGTACCAGCGCAATCCTGGCGTCGATCCTGCTGGCCATCGGATTCTGTCTGAAGCTATACCCCGGATTCTTCGTGCTGCCTCTGGCGATCTATGTGTTGACCGGCGGTCTCCGCGGGCGCCGAGCGCTCGACTGGATCGGCGCGGCGTGGGTGGCCGTCACGGCTGCGCTCACCGTCGTCGTCATCCAGTTGCCCTTCATGGTGCTGGGATACGACGGGTGGCGCGCGGCGCTGACCTTCCAGGGCAAACGTCGCGCCGACGTGGACACCAACTCCATCTGGTACTGGGGCCTACGCCATCTCACCGGCGGCCAGGACGGCACCTACAACTCGATCGTCGGCGTGTTGTCGCCGACGCTCATCGTGTGCGCCTTCGTCGTCGCGGTGTATTTCGGCTGGCGGCAGTACAACCGGACCGGGCTGTATCCGTGGATCGGTGTCAGCGCGGCGATGCTCGCCGGTTTCATGGTGTTCCACAAGGTGCATTCGCCGCAGTACACGCTGTGGATTCTGCCGTTCTTCGTGCTGCTGCGGGTGCGCTGGCCGGTCATCGTGGCGTATCTGATCGCCGATTTCATCCTCGACACCACCATCTTCCGGTTGTTCGGCATCTACGTGTCGGGCGAGCCGATGAAGTGGTGGGTGATGGCCGGGGTCAACGTCGGCGTGTGGGTGCATGCGGTGTTGCTGGTCTATCTCATCGGCGCCTTCGTGAGCGCGGGTCTGCGCGAACCGCTCGCCTCGATCGGCCGACACCCAGACCTCACCGACGCGGCCTCGTCCGAACCCGACGACGCACCACCCGGGCAGCGCGTGCCCGCCGGGGCATGAGCGACTGGCTCGGCACCGGCCCGCTCGTCGGGGACCGGGTGACGTTGCGGCCGTTCACCATCGACGACGCCGACGCACTCGCACGGGTCGTCGGCGATCCGGCCCGATTCCGTTGGGTGCCCGGCGTCCCGACCGACGCCGACTCCGCGGCCCGATGGATCTCGGCGGCGCTCGCCGATCCCCAACGCCGCGTGGCCTTCGCCGTCATCGACAACACCGACGGCCGGCTCGTCGGCTCGACGAGTTTCTACGACATCGACCCGGCCAACCTGTCGGTTGCCATCGGCTACACGTTCTACGCCGAGGACGTCCAGGGCACCGCGGTGAACCCGACCGCCAAATACCTGTTGATGCACCACGCCTTCGAGCAGTGCGGCGCCGTCCGGCTGGTCTGGCACACCCACGAGAGCAACACCCAATCCCGGGCTGCCATCGCCAAATTGGGCGCCACCTTCGAGGGGCTGCTCCGCAAACACCGCCGCTTCGGCGATGGTTGGCGCACCACCGCGCAGTTCGCGATGATCGACGAGGATTGGCCGGCCGCGAAAGTCGCGCTGCAGGAACGGATTCGGGGCTAGGGGTACGCCCCGGTCCCGTCGATCGCAGTCCCCTCTGCCCCGACCCCCCGGGTGCGTCGCGCCCGCCCCAGCGATAGCCGATCGGCCGCACCGTCGAGCACCCCACCCGCCGGGTCGTCGAGTTCGTTGCCCTCGTTGTCACGGCGCATCAGGTCGTGTTCGGGCCGCAGGATCTGCCAGATGACGATGATGCAGAGTGCGATCACGAACAATGCCCGGATCACGATGATCGTGGTGAACCACTCCTGCGGCAACCACTTTCGGCTGGGATCGATGAACAGCGACATCCGCGGAATCCACACGAGTGCGTCGATGGTCATCCACGCGAGCAGCAGGCGTGTGTGCGGGATGGCCAGTACCGCCAGCGGCACCAGCCACAGCGAGTACTGGGGGCTCCACACCTTGTTGACCAGTAGGAACCCGGCGACGACCAGGAAGGCGACCTGCGCGACGCGGGGTCGGCGTGGCGCGGCCAAGCACAGCCACCCAATGCCGAGGACGACGAGGATCATCAGCCCCAACGAGACGACGTTGAGGACGTCGACCTTCCACGTGGCACCGACCGCCTTGGCGGCCAGACGCAGCAGGGTGTCGGCGTCGGCGCCGCGGTCGGAGTTCAGCCGGAAGAACTCGTACCAGCCATGCGGATACAGGATGAGGATCGGCAGGTTCACCGCGGTCCACGCGATGACCGCCGCCGCGGCCGCCGCGCACCAGTCGCGCAGCTTGCCCGAACGCAGACACAGGAAGAACAGCACCACCAGTAACAGCAGGGGATAGAACTTGGCGGCGGTCCCCAGACCGATGAACATGCCTGCAAGCCAAGGCTTCTTGCGCGCCCAGCACAGCAGCGCCACGGCCAGGGCGGCGGTGGCGATGGCGTCGAAGTTGGTGAAGGCATGCACGATCACCAGCGGGGAGACGGCCGCGAGCCAGGCCGCCCAGATGCGGGTCCGAGCGGTCAGTGCGGTGGCCCAGACCGTGACCAACCAGAACAGTGCCAAACCCAATGCGGCGAGGTCGAAATAGAGCACCGCGGGCAACGCGCCCGGGATGCCCCAGCGGTCCGACGCCGACGCCCATTCGCGCCCCATCCAGGCCGTGGCGTACATGTACATCCCGGTGATCACCGGGTATTCCATGTACCGCTTGATCTCCTGGCCGTCACCGTTCTTCTCGAACCAGAATGTCCGGTACGGGAATTCACCCCTGTCGAGCTGCTCGGCACCGAACAGCGAGATGACGTCGGAGTAGCAGAGGTCGGTGAACTGACGCTGATCGTCGCGGTCGAGTTTCACCGCGGGCTGCCCCTGGCCCGGGTTCACCACCACTTCCTGCTGCAGGCAGCCGGCCTTGCCGAACCAGCTCAGCGCCAACGTACACAGCGCGAGCAGGAACAACACCCGGATCGGCGTCCAATGACGTGTGCGTCCCACCGCTGCGTGCGCACCGAGGGGACCGCCGACCACCCGCGACGCCTCGGCGACCACCGGATCATCGTGACTCGGGATCAGCCGACGCGTGTCGGTACGAAGGTCGGCGGCCAGCGGCGCGGGACTGTCGTCGGCGACCTCGTCGGTCGGCGGCGGAGTCCCGTCAGCCACCGGGCGCAGGGACCGCTCCTTCGTCGCCCGTGCCGCCCTCGCCGCGGGTGCCGTCACCGGTACCCCCGCTGGTACCGCCGTCACCGCGCTCCGCGCCACCCGGGACCGGGATGGTGATGCCTGGTGCGATGGTGATCGCTCCCCCACCCGGGTAGTCCGGGGTCGGCGTCCGGTTCGGCCGCGTCGACGGATAGTTGTTGTTGTACGAGGTGGGTGGCGGCTCGTACGGGACGCCGGCCTGGCCACCGACCGCTGCGGGCTCGGGGAATTGCTCGATGGGCTGGCCCTCGAGCGCGTCGTCCATGCCGCGCTTCCAGATCTGCGCCGGCAGACCGCTGCCGTAGACCATCGACCCACTGGCGTTGACCAGGGCGGTGCCCTTGTCGGTACCCACCCACACCGCGGTCGAGAGCTGCGGGGTGTAACCGACCATCCACGCGTCCTTGTTCTGGCCGGTGTTACCCAGCTGCGCGGTGCCGGTCTTGGCCGCCGACGGGCGCGATCCCAGCTCGTCGTCGTAGAGGTTGTTGTTGTTGGAGTACGCTGCGATCGGCTCGAGCGCCGCGGTCACGTTGTCGGCGACCTTGGCCGGGAACACCCGCTTGCCCGGGTCGGGCTGACGCTCGTAGAGCACATCGCCGGTGGAGGTCTCCACCTTCTGCACGAAGTGCGGGGCGCGATAGATACCGGATGCCGCGAAGGTGGCGTACGCCGAGGCCATGTCGATGACGCGCGACGGGTACTGCCCGAGCACCACACCGCCCTGCACGCTGCCGTTGGACTCCTGCAACGTCTTCGCGATGTCGCCGAAGGACTCCGCGATACCGGCGGCATGCGCGGCATCGGCCACGTCCTGTGCCTGGTTCTTGAGGTCCATCATCAGCCGGTAGTACACGGTGTTCAGCGACATCTTCATCGCGGTCGCGAGGTTGCACGAGCCGCAGCTCTCACCGTCGGAGTTCTCGATGGTGAGCCCGCTCGAGGTGGTGTACGGCGCCGAGCTGTACACCTTCGACAGCGGGATGTCCTGCTCGAGTGCGGCCGCCAGGGCGAACACCTTGAACGACGACCCGGTCTGCAGACCCGCTTGCGCGTAGTCCCAGCCCTGGGCGTCGTCGCCGCCGTAATAGCCGGCCACGCCACCGGTCCGGGGATCGATCGACACGGCGGCGTCGCGGATCTGCGCCGGCTCGCCGACGAGAATCCCGTTGGGGCACTTGTAGATGTCGTTGTCGCGGCACGCCGCCTGCACGAGGCCGTTCTGCACCTGCGGATCGATCGTCGTGGTGATCTTGAGACCCTCGGTGCGGACCTGCTGCTCGGAGATGCCGAGATCGGCGAGTTCGGCGAGCACCTGCCGCTTGATGAGGCCATTGGGGCCGACGGTCTCACCGGTCGCCGTCGGCGGCGGCGACACCTTGGGATAGCGGATCGCCGCACGGTCGGCCTGGGTGATCGAACCGATCTGCACCATGCCGTCGAGCACGTAGTTCCATCGGGCCGTCGCCGCCTCCTGATTGACCGCCGGGTCGTAATAGGAGGGTGAGCGGATCGCCGCGGCAAGCACCGCCGACTCGGCGGGTGTCAGATCCTTGACGTCCTTGCGGAAGTAGGCCTGCGCAGCGGCCCCGACTCCGTAGGCGCCCCGACCGAAGTAGATGGTGTTGAGGTAGGCCGCCATGATGTCGTCCTTGGACCACTCGCTCGACATCTTGGTCGCGATCACCAGCTCACGCAGTTTGCGCTCGTAGCTGTGTTCATCGCCGACCAGCGCATTCTTCACGTACTGCTGGGTGATGGTCGATCCACCGCCCGCGAGATCGTTGTCGGTGATGCGACCCCACACCGCGCGGGACAGCCCTCGGATGGAGAAGCCGTCGTTGGTGCGGAACTCGCGGTCCTCGGCGGCGATGACGGCGTCCTGCATCGACTTGGGGATGTCGTTGATGCTGACGTCGGTGCGGTTGCCTTCCGGCGGCACGATCTTGGCCAAGGTGCCACCCTTGGTGTCGACAATCGTGGCCACCTGGTTCTGCTTGATGTCGCCGGGGCGCGGCACGGTGACGGTCGCGTAGGCGATCAGGAAACCCACGATCGCGACCAACGCGACAACCGGGACGATCAGACCGAGCGCACCCACGATCCACGCGACCAGCCGGAACCGCGAACGCTTCGGGTCCTGACCGGTCTTGGAGTCGGTGGATGTGGTGCGCCGCGACGTCGTATCGCGTGACTCGCTCATCGTCGGACCTCCCAATGAACCGCATACACCATCGGCTCGACGTTCCTCACACTACTTGTCGGCATGATTGCCGCCTGTCGGCATGTTTGCCGCCCACCACTCTGACGCACCGACGAGCCGCGGCCAAAAGCCGGACATCGATGAGGCGGCCGCGGGCCGCTTACTCGGCCACCCGGCGACGACGGGCAGAGCGCGGAGGCAGACCGGCAACGTATGACTGCACGAGATGGTTCCAGCTGCAGGTCCGGCACACCTCGACGACGTGCACGGAGAATTCCTCGGCGGTCGTGTCCAGGCGGGAGATCTCCTCGGTGGTGCGCGCCGACCCCGACACCTGGCCGAGTCGCTCGCCGAACACCCAGGAGACCAACGTCACGTGCTCTTTGCGGCAGATCGGGCAGAGCGTCGAACTGGGGCGACCGTGGAACTTCGCGGCGCGCAGGAGATAAGGACTCGCGTCGCAGACCTCGGCCACACCGACCCGCCCGGAATGGACCTGCGACAGCCGCGATCGCCGCTGAAGGGCGTAGTCGACGATCTGGCGTTGCACGTGAACCAGCCTACGTGGTCGATATCGGCGTTGTCGGTGTGACCTGCCCGTCGATTCGGGCCTGTCGAGACCACGATCGCCACCCGCAAGTCGAGGCCGATATCGACAGCGTTTATATCGGTGCGATACATTGGGCGAAAGCATCGGCACGACGAACCATCGGAGAGGGGGTCAGCAGTGCTCGAAATGGCTATCCTCGGCCTCCTGCTCGAATCCCCCATGCACGGCTATGAGCTGCGTAAACGGCTCACCGGGCTGCTCGGCGCGTTCCGTGCGTTCTCCTACGGTTCGCTGTATCCGACGCTGCGTCGGATGCAGGCCGACGGACTCATCGACGAGACCAGCGCGCCGTCGGGGGTGAAGGTGCGTCGCGGACGTCGCGTCTATCAGCTCACCGACGCCGGCCGTGAACGGTTCACCGAACTCGTCGCCGACACCGGGCCGCAGAACTACACCGACGACGGTTTCGGCGTGCACCTCGCCTTCTTCAGCCGCACCCCGGCGATCGCCCGGATGCGCATCCTCGAGGGCCGGCGTCGTCAGGTCGAGGAGCGCCGTGAAGGCCTGCGCGAGCTCGTCGGCCGCGCCACCGGCGCCTCCGACCGCTACACCCGCCAGATGCACGAGTTGAGCCTGGAATCGAGCGAGCGCGAGGTCCGCTGGCTCAATGAGCTCATCGCCGCCGAGGCCTCGGAAGCGTCGTCATCGGCGGCTTCGGCATCAGCCCCCACAGATTTCCCGGCCACCACGTCACCGACGTCAGGTACGTCACCGACGACCGGTGCCGAGGAGCAGGAAGAAACCGAGCAGGACGAACCGCTCGGTAGAACCCCCGTGTCGCAGCCCAGTGCTGCGGCCCGACAAGAAAAAGGAGAACCCGACCATGGGTGAGCCCAATAAGGTGCGCGTGGCCATTGTGGGCGTAGGAAACTGCGCTTCATCCCTGGTCCAGGGCGTGCAGTACTACCAGGATGCCGACGAGAACGCGACCGTGCCCGGCCTGATGCACGTGAAGTTCGGCCCCTACCACGTGCGCGACGTCGAGTTCGTCGCCGCGTTCGACGTCGACGCCAAGAAGGTCGGCTTCGACCTGTCCGACGCGATCTTCGCGAGCGAGAACAACACCATCAAGATCGCCGACGTGGCGCCGACCGGCGTCACCGTGCAGCGCGGCCACACCCTCGACGGTCTCGGCAAGTACTACCGCGAGACCATCACCGAGGCCGACGGCGACGGCGTCGACGTGGTGCAGACCCTCAAGGACAACGAGGTCGACGTCCTCGTCAGCTACCTGCCCGTCGGATCGGATCAGGCCGACAAGTTCTACGCCCAGTGCGCGATCGACGCGAAGGTCGCCTTCGTCAACGCGCTGCCGGTGTTCATCGCCTCGGACCCGGAGTGGGCCAAGAAGTTCACCGACGCCGGTGTCCCGATCGTCGGCGACGACATCAAGAGCCAGGTCGGCGCGACCATCACCCACCGCGTGATGGCCAAGCTGTTCGAGGACCGCGGCGTCGCCCTCGACCGCACCTACCAGCTCAACGTCGGCGGCAACATGGACTTCAAGAACATGCTCGAGCGCGAGCGCCTGGAGTCGAAGAAGGTCTCCAAGACCCAGGCCGTGACCTCCAACCTGACCGGCTCGCTCGCCGGCAAGGTCGAGGACAAGAACGTTCACATCGGCCCGTCGGATCACGTCGAGTGGCTCGACGACCGCAAGTGGGCCTACGTCCGCCTCGAGGGTCGTGCCTTCGGTGACGTGCCGCTGAACCTCGAGTACAAGCTCGAGGTCTGGGACTCCCCCAACTCGGCCGGCATTATCATCGACGCCGTGCGCGCCGCCAAGATCGCCAAGGACCGCGGCATCGGCGGCCCGATCCTGCCCGCGTCGGCCTACCTCATGAAGAGCCCGCCGGAGCAGGTCGCCGACGACATCGCGCGCAAGCAGCTCGAGGAGTTCATCGAGGGCTGACGCCTGATCGTCCGACCCAGCGTTTCCGTGGCGGTTCTCCCGAAGGGGAGGACCGCCACGGTCGTTTCGGTGTCACACGAACTCGTCCAGCAACTCCAGGAGCCGCCCGTACTCGACGTCGGGATCGCAGTGGTCGGGGCCGCCGGCGACGATGTCGATCAGCTCACTCTCACCGGTACACCACTCGACACCCTCGGTCGTGATCGTGAATGTTCTTGCTGCAGAGCCCTGCTGGTGTTCGCCCGGAGTCGCGTGGGCATAGTGCAGTTGCGTACCGAGAGGCTTCAGGATCCAGCCGATATCGAAGATCTGCGCCGGGTGCACGTTCCGGGCAGTCTGCTCCACGAACTCTGACGGGATGTCATACCGTCGATATCGACGCGTCCCATCGGCGAATTCGAAGTCGGCCACGGGCCGTCCGTCGAAGATCAACTGGATGCACTCAGCCAGTTCGGACAGCAGCACCTCACCCGGCATCACCACTCTCCGCCACCGGACCACCCGGGAGTTCTCGACGAGCTCGACGCGAAGGGTGAGCACCGGATACTCGTCGTCCAGGTACTCCCCGTCATCCGGATCGAGGTCGCCCTCGCTGTCGGCGTCCCATGCCAGAAAGCGGTCCTCGTCGAGATGATGCGACGACAGTTGAGTCGGAATGTGGTTGTGCTGACGCATGTTCCGCGCTCTGCCGGCGGTACCGCGTCGGGCCTTCCGCCGAGCGCGTCGTGCGGACTTGTCGATCGATTGTCTCCCCATGCCGGTGAAGATATCGGTGGGTACCGACAAATCCGACAGACCTCACATCACTACCGCCCCCGCCCTCGCCTCCGCGAATTGCTCTTGCGCCGCCGATGCTCTTCCCGGCGAAGATACTGCTGGTGCTCGAACTCCTTCATACCAGCACTGAGCGGTCCCTCAAGCCCTTGGGGCACAACGTATTTACCATCGTCGAGGCGCATCCACCCGTAGGTGATCATCTCGTCGAGGGCCTCGCGGATCCCCGGTTTGTCCACGTAATAGGGGTCGTCGTGAATGCGGAGCACGAGTTCCTCGGCTGCCTCGTTGTCCATCTCGCCGTCATCCTCGTCCCACAGGGAGTCGAACCAGTCGACGCCGCGCGGGGTGGAGGACGACCCGGCATCGATGAACGCGCAGAACTCTTCGCCCGATCCGCGGTTGCTCATCGATCGTTGGTCGTCGAGGAGGCGAACCACCCACTCCGAGAAGGTGTCCCGTATCTGATCGATCGGCGGGCGTCCGTCACGCCAGTCCTTGGCGCCGGGGCCGCGGTGGATCACGCCGTCGCCGCCGTAGGAGATCAGGGCGTGCTCGGGGTGACTTGCGTACTGGATGAGCCGCGAGGCGAGCCCTGCGGAGATGCCGAGCTTCGTCGCGCACGTGTCCAGGCCCGCCGGCAGCTGGCCGCCCGGAGCGGTCGGTTTTCCCTTCCCGATCCACTTCAGGATTCCCAACAGGCTGCGCATGGGTTCGACGGACAGCAAGACCTGCCGTTCGGCGTCGAAGTCATCCAGACGCAGGCCGTCGATCGCGAAGTCCACCACGGTGCGCGCGGCCCGCAACGCCGCGGGCGTGCCGCTCCACTTTCCGGTGGACTCGGTGAAGATCAGGTACGTGTGCAGGGCGAAGCCGAGTTTCTCGCCCGGCACCAAGGTGTCGAGTGCGGCCCGAAAGGCGAGCCCTACCTCGGTGAGAATCTCGGCGTCGGTAGACGTCCAGGCGATCGGGTCGAAGTCCGGGTTCGCTTTGTCCGCCACCCGGAATGCGGCGAGAAGGTAGCGGCTCAGCAGCATTGACTCGTCGACGTCGATCTCGGGCACCTCGGCAAGCGCCCACAGGCGGTATTCGTCGACCAGTTCTACGCGTCGCGCCTCGCGTTGCCGTTGTGCGGGGATGTCATCGGACATGTCTCGAGCCTACGAAGTCAGATCGGTCTCGGCGAGTCATCGGGAGCATCGATGGCGAGCACGATGCGGTCGTGAGTGTTTCCCGTGGAACAACGGTGACCTGGGCCGCCGCCCGCGGTGAGAAGGACCGTCGGGACGATCCGGCACAATCGGCCCATGCGACGACGACGTCTGGCGCTCGGGGCGTCCGTGGTTGCGATCGCCGTAGTCGCCGGCTGTGCCGCACCCGGGGACCCGGTGACCGTCACCTCACCCGGCGCGACCGCGGTGAATGACATCCCACCGAGCTCCGCGACGTCATCGTCCTCGGTCGGGACAACCGCGCCCACCGCGCTCTCCCCCGAAGCGGCGCTGGCGTGGTCGCAGCTGCGGGCTCTGCCGGTCAAGGGACGCGCACCCAAGACGGGTTACAGCCGCGCACAGTTCGGTCAGGCGTGGTCGGACGATGTGAACGTCGACGACGGTCACAACGGCTGCGATACCCGCAACGACATCCTGCGCCGCGATCTCATCGACATCGTCCTCAAGCCCGGCACGCGCGGATGCGTGGTCTTGTCGGGGACGCTGCACGATCCCTACACCGACAAGACCATCGGTTTCACGCGCGGCGCGGAGACGTCATCGGCCGTACAGATCGACCATGTCGTGGCGTTGTCGGATGCCTGGCAGAAAGGCGCGCAACAGCTGACACCGCAACAGCGCATCGACTTCGCCAACGACCCGCGCAATTTGCAGGCCACCGACGGGCCCACCAATCAGAAGAAGCGCAACGGCGACGCCGCGACCTGGCTACCCCCGAACCGTACGTATCGATGCACGTATGCGTCGCGGCAGATCGCCGTCAAGACCGCCTACCACCTGTGGGTGACCCCGGCCGAGCGGGATGCGCTGGCGCGCATCCTCGGTACGTGCTCCGTTCAGCCTTGAGCCTGGGGCCCGCAGTCCGGAGGCCGTAACCGTGAGGGCCGTAGCCTTGACGTCATGGGCCCTCGCACCGGCATCCCCACATGACCCCCGCACGCCGCTGGGTCGCCCTCGGCCCCGGCGGCCTCGATGATTTCGCCCTCACCGACGTCGATGTGCCGGCGCCCACACGTGGTGAGGTGACGATCGAGGTGACCGCCGCCGGGGTGAATCCGGCCGACCTCAAGCACGCGCTTGCCGCGACGGAGTTCCCGCTCCCGATCGGGTACGAGGTCGCGGGCCGGATCGTCGCCCTGGGCCCCGACACCGAGATCGGTTCGGGTGACGCAGCAGTCGGCGACGAGGTACTCGCCTTCCGGGTCAGAGGCGGGTACGCGACAGCGCTCACGGCGCCCGCGGAGAAGGTGTTCGCGCGGCCGGAGACCCTGGGTGTCGACGAGGCGGCCGGACTCCTGCTGGCGGGTACGACCGCCGCCGAGATGCTTCGTGCGGCCAGTACCACGCGCGACGAGCTGATCGTGTTGCACGGTGCGTCGGGAGCGGTCGGGGTGGCGGTGCTGCAACTGGCGCGTCTGCGGGGAATCCGGGTCATCGGCACCGTAGGCCCCCGATCGTGCGAGCACGTACGCGACTTCGGCGGCCTGCCCGTCACGTACGGACCCGGCGTGCTCGACCGCATCCGGGCCGCCGCCGACGGTCGACCCATCGCCGCCGCGCTCGACGCCGTCGGCACCGATGAGGCGGTCGACGCCTCACTCGAACTCGTCGCCGACCGCTCGCGGATCGTCACGATCGCCGCGCCCCGGCGCGCCGCCGCCGACGGGTTCCAAGCCCTCGGCGGCCGCCAACCGGAGAGCGCAGAGTTTCGGGATACAGTGCGCACCAACCTGATTCGCCTCGCCTCCGACGGTGATCTCGTCGTCCCGATCGGCGCAGTCTTCGGTTTCGAACAGGCCCGGGAGGCTCTGCGCCTGGTCTCCGACGGGCATGCCGGCGGGAAGGTCGTCCTCCGCACCGACCGGTGACCCGTCGAGCTAACACCCTCGACCAGACCTCCGGCGTGGGCGATCTGCTCGCGCAGAGCATCGGCTACGACATGTCCCCCCCCCCTTTGTTGGCGGTGAAATTCACCGAGTCCACCTGATCTACGGTGTCGAGAGCTACGATGCCGACACCGGCGTCGTTATGCAGTCGAGCCTTTTTTGGAGCGACGATTCCCCGGTTCGCGAAGCGTTGACCCAGTTCGAACGCTATCTGGCAGAGGGACCGGGACTCGTTGGCCTCACGACCCACTCCCTCGCGCCGACGGGAATAACGGGCCAGCCAACCAGGGGACACTGCCTGGCTTGGAACCGAGGCCAAGACCGTTCGGCGTTTGCTTATGTGGGCATGTCGGCCACCGGCGCTGGTACCCGCGGGGGCATGGTCGTCACGTTCGAGGACTCCTATCCCCGAATAGGTCGACGACATCGCCGCCCGTCATCGCGACCTGAATGTCTTCGCAGCCCCGGTAGCGTGGCCGTGGCCATCGGAAATGATCGCCGTCTCGCCGCACAAGGCGAATGAGTGGATGGAACCTGGCGACTGGTCGCCGCGGTAGCCACCCTGCGGGCCCCGCAAACCGTGTGCGGTTTGCTCTCCATCGTGGCAGCAGGAGTGTCGCCGCGACCCCTTCAGAACTCGATTTCATTGGAACGGACTAAAGCCATACCAGGGGGTTGCTAGCTAGCCTGAGGCTATCGATAAGCAACGCAGGAGTTCGGAATCAGAGTGCCCGCTGTGTTCACAGCGGTTGTATCCGTGCCCAGAGTGTTATGGCGAGGGCGGCGGGTACAGCATCGCGGGACGCTTGACATGCATGAAGTGCGCGAGCACCGGCAAGATGTGTCCAACTCACGGTGGGGCCCGACTTCGATGAACGCAGAGGTCAACGCATCAACATTCGCTCACGATCAACCCAACCGTCCGCGATTAGTTCGACGAGGAGTTGCGCCCGATTGTTAACTGGCCGACCCGCTTCGAGATAGCGGTTGATAACGCGCCGAAAGTGCGAACGGACCGTGCTCTCGGCAATGAAGTGCCGAGCGGCCGTGTCGCGGACCGACGATCCCAGCGCATAGGTGGTGAGCACTTCGTGCTCGCGACGGCTGAGATGCACCCGGACTCGCCCTGTGGACTCCGGGCCCACAATGCAGTCGAGCTCACGTCGCAAGCGTCCTGCGGAATGGGGCGAGTCCGCAAGCGCTATCCCACCCACGCGGTCGACGTTCACACCGATCCCGATGACCTTGGCAGGTCCTGCATAGTCGAGGTGCTCAGCCCTGCGGGCCACGACAACTTTCGTCGCCGGACTCAGGACGCTGCCACCGCGCAGGTCAGCAATGCACGCCCGATAGCCCGCGTCCTCGACCAAAGCCACCATCGCGACGTCTGTCAGGTCATGGCA
>NZ_MVPX01000521.1:0-3730 GCF_002043085.1 Gordonia sp. i37
ATGCACGCCCGATAGCCCGCGTCCTCGACCAAAGCCACCATCGCGACGTCTGTCAGGTCATGGCACGCACCCACCACAACCGGAGCGTCCGCCGCGCGATGGGTTGGGGCATTACGCACTTGATCGGCTTGAATCGTCATCGGGCATCTCCGGTGGCAGATGGGACAGGCGGTGCAGGCGCAATGTGCGCCGGTCGGCAAACCCAAGCATCAACTGTTCGGCCCGAGAGTTCACGACCGTCCGAGACCCGTCCCCAGCGACTTTTCTTCATCTAACCCCTAAATACCCACTTCCAATGCCTGATCACGCATACATCTGACCAATAAGGCATGATTACGCATGTGACCGCTGGTTTGCGTATCCTCATTGCCTCCCCTCTCGGACACGTCGTGGCCGCACCGCTGCAGTCCGCATTCGACGACGTCACAGTGGTGGTGGCACGAGATCGCAACGAGTTTCTGAGCTCAATCTCGGCCCGTGTCCGTTTCGACGTGGTTAGCGCGGACCTGGTATTCAACCGGGCCGACCTGGAGTGGACCTTTGACGGCCTGGATGTGATCGAGGGCTTGCGAAGCGCCAACAGACTGGCTCCGGTCCTGCTCGCGACGCAAGGTCACTCGATGGAAGAGGACCACATTGCCGAAGCGCGGTTACGTTCAGACGTATCGGGTGTGGTGGCAAAGTCAGACGGCCTTGCGGTGTTCGTGGATGCACTGAAGACAATCGCTCTGGGACAGCGTCTGCCTGCGCCTCCTCCGAAGAGTCCCCGCCCCGCCCTGTTTGAGTTGTTCGGCGGCCGGCGCGGGACAACTGCGGCGCGCATGGCCGGTGCCATCGCGTCGGGCAACGCCGTCGACAACGCTTCCCTCGCCGTCGCCGCTCGCGTATCCCCGAACACCGCGAACAAGGTCGCCACCAGCTATATCGGGCCATTGATGCGGGCGCGCCACGAGCACGACGAACGGCTCACCCTCACGCAGCCCTCGGTGTACCGCTGGTGCGGCCTTCACGCCCGTTACATCGTCAGTTGGTGCCGACGACATGGCCATTCGGACGTGCTCGAGCTCCCACGCTGAGCTATCAGACACGACGGCGACGGGTGACCAACCCGCCGGTGTGGGTACCTCACGACGCGGCGCTGGTACCCACAACCGGGGGTGCTATACGGAGCCGAGGAGAAGTTCGTCGATGCGGACGCGGGCACGGCCCGAGAGCACGGTGTCACCACAGACAATTCTGCGTGCGACACATGCCCCGACCGCGCCGGCGACCGTGGAGGCCGTTCCCAGTTGCGGCCACGACGGAATCCGCCGGCCCACCACGGCGAGCGCCTCGGACACCCGCGAGGAGATGTCGTCGCCGACGATCGAACCGACGAGCCGCATCCGGTGCCTCGGATCGCGCAGATCAGCCTCACACCAGGATTCGATATCGCCCACACTTCCGTGGAACGCGGGGTAGTCTGGATCGAGGTCATAGCGCTCGACGTCGACGATGACGTTGTCGCCGTCGTCGGTCACCATGACCAGGGGCGCGCCGGCAGCGCGTGCCTGTCGGCGGAGTTCAACCTTCGTGGGAAGGTCATCGACTTCTTCGAGGACGACGCCTGCCCGCGGGACTCCCTCTCCGCCAGATACGAACTCCCGAGCTGTCGATGGCGTGACCCCGGAGCTGAACACATCCACGCTCAAATACGGATCCGTCTCGAGCATGCGCCGATGCGCCAGTAGCGACTTCTCCATCCCGAGATCACAGACCGAACCGGTCAACCTGTTGAGGTTGGTCACGCCGAGGGTGTCACAGTCGGCGATGCGGAAGCGACGGCCCCCCGTGAGCACGCATGTGTGCAACAGCGAGGCACCGACGCTGAGGCCTGCCACCGCAATCGTTGCCTCAGCCCACTGCTGCTGTTCGGTATCGGTGATGAGGTACCGGTTGCGGCCCGTGCGGAGACGATGAAACATGCCGGAGTCCGGGAGACGTACCAGCGTTGCACGCCACGGGAAATGGATCCATCGCGTGTGCGCATCGGGGTTGTCGCTGTCGATGGCGGGAAGGCCGGAGTCGAGTGCAGCCATCGCCGCGTACTCGTTCACGGCATCGGGCCAGGTGTCGACGATCCGAACATGACCTGCGGTCAGTTGTGTGACACGGCCACGATCTTTGCAAGGGTGCAGGATCTCGATCATCACGCCACCACCACATAGGCCTGCTTCACATCGGCACCGAACGGCCCTGTCCCGTACGCGTGTAGTGTGATTCGGGGTTGGCAGCGGTCATCATCACGTTCGTCATCCAACGCTCGGAACTCCTCGTTGTTGGCTCGCAGCGACGACCGGCAGAGCCGAGAGAGTTCCTCGGGCAAGTCGTGCCCAGGTGACATCACCCCCGCCGCAAGCTCCACGTCGATCCTCAGGACCGGCTGATGATCTCCATCAGGCAGCCCGCTGACCCGGAACTTGTTCGTGATCATGTTCGCGACAGAGGGGTTCTCGAACGCCGGCACAAGGTCGCGCGGGTAGATGTTCGACGAGTAGAACGTCGTCGCGACGTCCGGCCTCCCGGTCAGCACGATGTAACCGGCATCAGGTTCAACGGCCTCTGCCAGCTCCGCGTGTGGGCACCGCTGCAAGAGAACGCCCAACTCCTGACCAGTGAACACCTTCCCGGTGTCGTTGATGCGGTAGCGAATCAGGGGAAGCGTTGAGTCAATGGTGAACAGCAGATGTCCGTCGGCATCAACCTCGGTGAACAGCCTCATCGGATTGAACTCAACAAACGTTGGCAGAGTGAGACTTTCGGCGCCAAACAGGCGCTTGCCCAGCTCGGTACCCGGTATAGCGGCCCGACGCAATGCAATGGTCAACGGTGTCTCGTGGCCCATCACACCCGCTTCGGCCGTCCCGTACATCACGCACACCCGGCGGTACTGGCCTGCGCGCCCGATCCGCTTCAGCACATGGTCACGCCACGTCTCCGTAATCGCTTCGCCCGCAAGCAGGATGCTGATGTCCTGGGCAAGCGCACTTTCGGGTGCCTGATCCAGGACGTCCTTCACCAGCGGCGGATACCCGGCGATCACCACCTTCTCGTAGTACGGCGCGAGTTCACTGAGATTCTTCACGGCCGCCCGGACATCGATTCCGGGTGTTGTCGCCGACACCCGATGTCCGCGAGCACGCAAGCCCAACACCGCCTGGTAGCTATAAGTGCCTCCGATCCACGTCCCCATGGCAAAACACACGATGACCAGCGTAGAACGATCGCCAACCTCGAAGTTCTCCGACAGTATCCGCCCGTAGATCTCGACACTCTCCGTGGCCGCAGCGCGATCCCGAGGAAAGAACGTCGGGCCGCCAGTCGACCCAGAGGTCGCCGACCACGTTCCCGCTCCAGCGATGTCGCCGTTCCAGACCATGTCCGAAAGTGACCGTCGCCGAAGATAATTGATCTTGGTGGTTACCGGAAGCGCCTCAAACTCTCGGGCACTTCCCACCGGCCGACCATCTCGGCCGTGCGCGCAGACGTGCTCCTGGTAGGCGGGGATGTGCGCGAGCGCACGGTTGGCCAAACTGATCGCATGGTCGAGATCCGGGGTTGTGGTGGTCATGAGTGGGTTCATGGTTTCCTCCTGTCGTCGTGACCTGGAGGCCGTTTCCCCACGCTGGTATCGCCACTGGGGTTGACCCCGTTTCCCGGACATCTTGATGGCCAGTGTGAGGCTGGCGGG
>NZ_MVPX01000522.1:0-2847 GCF_002043085.1 Gordonia sp. i37
GGGATGCGTCGCGACCAGGCGATAGCCGCCAGAATGGAACACCAGCGGGTCGCCGCCGGGTGCGGGGAACTCCTCGATCTCGCCGAGGAAGATCACGTGATCGCCGGCGTCCACACGCGCCACGGTGCGGCATTGGAACTGTGCGACAACGCGATCGAGCAGTGGCGTGCCGCCGACGCCGTCGCGATGCTCGACCCCGGCGAACTTGTCGTCCGACGGCGTGGCGAACTGTCGGGACAGGTCGTGCTGGTCGGCGGCGAGGATGTTCACCGCAAACCGTCCGGCCGCCGTCAGATCGGCCAGGCTCGGCGCGGTGCGGGCGGGGCAGAACGAGACCAGCGGCGGATCGAGGGACACCGAGGTGAACGAGTTGGCGGTGAGCCCGATCTTGCGGCCTTCAGGCGATTTTGCGGTGATCACCGTGACGCCGGTGACGTACTGGCCCAGTGCCCGACGCAGTTCGCGCTGGTTGAGCACCGACTTGGCCTCTCGGCGGGCGGTCTCGACCAGTCGCTGGGCTTCGTCGGCAGAGAACCACCAGCCCTGCACGGTGCGCGGATCGTCGAATCCGCGAACCACCGCATCGGCGACCGTGGACAACTCCGAGGCATTGCCGAACACCGCCGCGATGTGGTCGGGGATGCCGCCGAGGACGCTGTTGGTCCACGCTACGGACCACTGACCCCAACCGCGCCAATACTTCTCGAAGGTGCGGTTCATCCAGGCGGCATCGAACGGGCGGTCGCCGCGCGCGAGGATCGCCTGGTGATAGGTGTGGGCCGAGTGCACCGCATTGTTGCTCCCCTGACCGGTGATCGGGTCGTTGAGTACCACCACGTCGGCCATGCCGAGTACCCGTCGTCCGTTGCACAACTGTGCGACCGGATGCCGCACGGTCGGGGTGACGGCACCGTGCAGCGTCGCATTGAGGTCGGTGAGGGCGATGTCGGCGGCCTGGGCGGCGATATCGGGGAAGTGCTCGGTCAGTGCGTTGGTGACGTAGTCGAGCCGCGCGGCTGCCGTGCTCAGCTCGCTTGCCGGATCCAGTGGACCGCCTGGTACCGCCTCGATCAGGATGATCTGACACGTCCCGCTGACGGTCAGCGCCGGCATCGTCAGGCACTCGCCGACGCCGGGCACCACGGTCATGGTCAGTTCCGCAGTCTCTTCGACATCCATTCCCGAGACGTAGACCAGGGTGGACACCCGCTGCGGTGCGTCGTAGACGGTGCGGTTGCCGTCGACCGAGAATAGCTGGGCGAGTGTGCCTTTGCCACTGGCAGCGATGGTCAGATCGTGGGTTTCGCTCAGTTCCTCGAGTTCGGCGGTACCGACCTCGCCCAGGCGCAGCGTGCCGCCGAGTTCGGTGAAGTCGTCGATCCACCGTGCGCACTTGAGTCGCTGATCCAGCGACGCGGCATGCTCGTCGAGTTTGCCAACCAACGACACCGCAGGCGACGGGGTGCCGCCGCCCGTCGGAGCGACCCTGATCGCCATCCGGTTGATCGCGGGCACATCGCCGGGCCAGTGATCGAGTCCGAGATCGGATTCGATGGCCAATGCCGAAGAGAACATGCACTGGCTGGAAAGTACTGGGCCGGTACGGATGTCATTGGCGCTGCGATCGGTGGCCAAGGTGACGTCGTAGCCGTCGCGGCGCAGGGCCAGCGCGAGTAGTGCGCCCGACTGGCCCGCCCCGACGATCGCGATCCTGCGGCTCATGACGCCACCGGTTGCAGGTACTCCGAGGCGGCCAACGCCGGGTCCATGAACCAGTTGAAGAAGTCACGCGGGTCGTCGAAGCCGTTGGCGAAGCGGCGGGCGATGCGGCTGTCACCGGTGGCGCCACCGAGCAAGGCCAGGACGTGCTCCGGCGGCGGCGAGAGCAGCGCGTTGGTCCAGTCGACGACGTACTTGGCGTAATCCCAGTAACGTTCGAAGGTTTCGGACATGAAGGCCGCATCGAACGGTGCATCGCCGTGTTCGAGGATGCTGGCCAGATACGAGGAGGCGCACTTGCTGGCGTTGTTGCTGCCCTGTCCGGTGATCGGATCGTTGAGCACCACCACGTCGGCCATGCCGAGGACCGGCGCGCCTGAGGGCAGTGTCGCGACTGCGTGTCGGATGGTGGGCGGGAACCGGCCGGCGAGGGTGCCGTTGGCGTCGGTCAGTTCGATGTGTGCCGAGCGGGCCGACTCCCACGGGGTGAAAGTGTCGACGACCCACTTGGCGCGTTCGAGATGCTCTGCGGGACTCGATATGTCACCCCAGCAATCCATCGGCCCGCCGGGGATCCCCTCCATCACCATGATCTCGCACGGACCGGTGGTGGTCAGTGCCGGGAATACGAAGTACTCGCCGACACCCGGGATCAGGTTGAACGCGACCGACGAATAAGGTTCGCGGGGAGGCATTCCGGTGACGTAGGTCAGGGCGAGGGCACGTGCGGGTGCAGTGTGCACCGAGCGGGCGTCATCGCGGGCGAACATCTTTGCGATCTCGCCCTTGCCTGCTGCGACGATCACCAGATCGCTGGTGGTGGCGTAGTTCTCAAGCGCTGCGACATCGGCGGCGGCGATCACAAGTGTGCCGCCGCGACGCTCGAACTCGTCCATGAACTTCGGCATCTTGACGCGTTGATCGACCGACTGGGCGGGCAGATCCAGGCGTGAGGACCAACTGAAGGCCGGGGTGCCGTCCGGGCCGGGTACGGCGAAGCCGATGCCCTCGACAGATGGACAGTCCTTTGCCCAGAAGTCCAGTCCCAGAGCGGCCTCGCGAGCCAGAGAGGATCCGAACATGCACTGGCTGGAACTGACCTTGCCGCCAGCGATCTGTTCGGGTGTT
>NZ_MVPX01000523.1:0-5985 GCF_002043085.1 Gordonia sp. i37
GGAGCCAGAGAGGATCCGAACATGCACTGGCTGGAACTGACCTTGCCGCCAGCGATCTGTTCGGGTGTTCGGTCGGAGACGATGGTGACGTCATAGCCGTTGTCCAGCAAGCCGATGCCGAGCTGGAGGCCGGACTGTCCGGCACCGATGATGGTGATGGTGGTCATGGGGGTGATGCTCCTCAGTAGACGGTGGGGGGGGATGACGCGAGTGGAAATACGTTGGGGTGCTGGATGTGTCAGGTCACTCGGCGAGCAGCGGGATTGCCGGCGCGGCGCGCTCTGGTCCCATGGCGGAGTACCCGCCGTCGACGGCCCAGTCGGCACCGGTGACGCCGGAGGCCAGATCGGAGGCGAGGAAGGTGATCACATTGCCGACTTCGTCGGGGTCGCCAACGCGGCCGTTGAGGTGAAAGGGGGCGGCTACCGCGTCGGTCTTGGCACGGTCGTCGCCGGAGAGTTCGCGCATGATCTTCGACCACGTCCAGCCAGGGCTGACCGAGTTGACGCGAATGCCGTCGGCCGCGTAGTCCATCGCCATTGACCGGGTCACCTGCACGACGGCGGCCTTGGACGCGGGATAGACCCAGCGGCCGGTCTGGGCGATTTTGGACGAGATCGAACCGAAGTTGATGATCGCGCCACCGCCGCGGGCCTTGAGCTGGGGGCGGACGGTTTCACTGAGCATGACCGCGCTGACGAGGTTGACATCGAGTGCGGCCAGCCACTGCGAGCGGGTGGTCGCAGCGCCCTCGTCGAGATACGAGCAGGCGAGGTT
This sequence comes from Gordonia sp. i37, assembly GCF_002043085.1. NCBI lineage: Bacteria > Bacillati > Actinomycetota > Actinomycetes > Mycobacteriales > Gordoniaceae > Gordonia > Gordonia sp. i37. The sequence continues at coordinate 778 of NZ_MVPX01000523.1, forward strand.
GACGAGGATGTCGATGCCGCCGAAGGTGCCGACCGTGGTCGAGACGGCCGCGGTCAACGACGCGTCGTCGGTGAGGTCGGTCTCGACGAAGATGATGCCGGCGTTGGTCTCGGCCAATGCCTTGCCGCGGTCGGCGTCTATGTCGGCGACCGCGACCTGTGCGCCCGCGGCGCGAAGGCGGTGCACGACGCCCCATCCGAGGTCGGTGGCTCCGCCGGAGACGAGCGCGACACGACCGGCGAGTGAGCCGGCGGCTGGGCTGGTGGTGGATGTCATGTGTCTCTTCTCCCTGGTTGGGCCGAAACCGCCGGATCGGCGATGTGGTGTGGGCCACGCTAGGCAGCGCAGACGTGCCGGTCTATGCGCGATGCGCAGGCTCTATCCGGAACGCGCAGCGGTGGAAAACGTTGACATCGGGGAAGCAAATACGGAACAGGCTTTTAACACGATTCTGTGACGACGGTCAGAATTGCGCAGTAGCGTGGCTGTCACACTCACGGAAGACGGCCCCATGATCTCTGCAGAGCGACGTACCCGCGACTTCTCCGCCATCGATCTCGCCGGCCCCGATCGCGACGGGGACGACCTCGGTGCGCTTTCGTGGACCAGGCCGGTGGTCCCGTCGACACCGCTGTCGAACTTCGAACTGGCCTACGCCGACGATGTCGACGCCGCGCGCGCCAGCGTCGGGGACGCCTTCTGCCGCCACGGGCTCGCGCCGATGGAACGCGCCGACGGATTCATGGCGCGTTTCCACGGCGTCCAGCTCGGCGGCGTCGGACTGTACTACCTCGACTACGGTGCCAGCGTCCGCATCGATCCGACCGCCCTCGACGATTTCTATCTGGTTCAGATCCCACTGTCTGGAAGTGCGGTGATCGTCGGCGAAGACTGGGACATGGTGTCCACGCCAAAGTCGGCGTCGGTGCTGCAGCCCGATGAGAAGATCTCGATGCGCTGGGCGGCGGGCAACCGGCAACTACTGGTCCGCATCGACAGCGTTGTGCTGCACGAGCAGCTCCGCAAACGACTGGGGCGCATTCCGCGCCAGCACCTGCGATTCGCGCCGGCCCTGTCGACCACGAGCCACGCCGAGCGTGCGTGGCTGGCGTTGGTACACACCCTTGTCGACAGTGTGGATACGTTGGGTCCCCACTCGAATCAGCTGGCGGTCGGTGAGCTCGGCGCAGCCGTCGTCAATCAACTGCTGCTGAGTCAGCCGCACAACTACAGCGCCGAGGTGCATGGCGTCAGCGCGGTGACGCAGGTGCCGCGTGCGGTTCGGCGCGCCGCGGACCTGCTCGTCGAGCGCGCTGATCAGCAGATCAACATCCCCGACATCGCCGACGAGGTGGGTCTCAGCGTGCGGTCGCTGCAGACCGGGTTCCGCACCCACTTCGAAACCTCGCCGACCGAATACCTACGCACCGTTCGTCTCGAGCGTGTGCGGACGGCGTTGATTGCCGCCGACGCCACCCGCGCCACAGTCGCCGACATTGCGCTGCGCTGGGGATTCGTGCACCTAGGCCGGTTCGCGGCCACCTACCGGGCCGCCTACGGCGAGAGTCCGGCGATGACGCTGAGGCGGTAGCCGCGGGCCTGCGCCGGTCAACGAGATTCCACTCGATGTCCGGCTTTCCGGACCGACGGCGGGGAGTGGAGTTGGAATGATCCGCTACTTGCGGCCGGCCTTCCAGTTCAGTCCCCAACCGTAGGCCTCGTCGACCTTGGACTGGGAGCCGCGGATGTAGCGCACCTCGCGATTGACGACGAGCTCGCCGCCTCGATTCTCCAGCAGGGCGATCGCGCACGAGATGGCGCCCTGATCGGCTTCGTCGAGGCGTACCTCGATCTGCGGTCCGCTCGCCGGGAACAGGGTCACCACGCCGTTGGCGCTCGCCCAGTTGGGGGTGCCCTCGTAGATGTAGGCGAAGATCAGCACGCGACGGATCTGATTGGACGCCGACAGGTCGATGTACATGTTCTCGCCGCCGGTGTTCGATCCGGAGCGGTCGTCGCCGTCGAGCCAGATGATCGGCCGTCCCTGGTACGGCGCCTGGAACGAGTTGCCGAGGGCCTGCACGATGCCCTTGCTGCCGTCGGTGAACTCCCAGAGGCAGGCGAGGTCGAGGTCGACGCCGGTGGCGCGCTTGAACAGTCCGCCCTTGGAGCCGGCGGTCCAGTTGAGGTTCACCCGGACCTGACCGGTCGCCGAACCCTGCTTGGTCAGCGACACGCTCGGCGCGGACTTGGTGAGCGTCACCTTCGACAACGACACCGGCGGCTGAGCTGGAGCCTGGTTCGGGTAACCCTGCGGCGGTTGCTGATACGGCTGTGCCTGTGGAGTCGGCTGTGGCTGTGGGGCCGGCGGCGTCTTTGGTCGCTTGGTGTAGTCGATTCCCATGGCAGGTGATTCCCCTCTGAATCAGGTGGTCGAGGTCGGTGATGTCCGATTCGGCGAATTCAGCCTAGCGAATCACGGGCGTGGGTTGGTGTTCGTCGCCGGCAGGGCCGCGCGCGCTCGGGGACCGAAGGCGGCGGCGACGGTCAGCGCGCCGCTGCCGTCGCGCCGGCACGCCGCCACCGCGATGTGCCCGGGACGTGCGATGGAACCGGGGATCGCGAACCCGCCGTCGATGGCGTAGCGGGTGTTGGTGATCTTCTTCGCCCACGCCGCCGGGTCGGTCGGCGACTGCGGAGGTGCATCCGCCCGAATGACGACGAGGGCCTCGGTGACGCCGTCGGGCCACGCGAAGATCACCCGGTCCCCGTCGACGCGGACGTCGGTGACGGCGGGCAGATCATCGGTCGGTGGCGTGGTGGGAGCGGTGGGTGTTGTGGGTGCAGGAGCCGGGGGTCGGGGCGGGGGCGGCGGGTTACCGGAGATCGCGACGTCGGAGTGCACGCCAGCGCGGGTTGCGGTGACCTCGTAGGTGGGCAATGGGGTTGCGGTGCCGACGCCACCGTCGTCGAGTGCGGTCTCCGAGGTGCGGCCGACCACCTGCCTGCGGCCGTTCGGCTCGACGCGGGTGACCCGATAGCTCACCCCCGCGGAGGGTGAGGGTTCCCAGCTCACCCGCACGGTGCCGTCGACCGCCTCGGCCCGAACCTGCGACGGCGCTGCGGGGCGCGGCTCCGCTGACGCTGCCGGAGGCGGCCCTGGTGCCGGGGCCGGTTCGGGTGGCGGCGTGGCGGCGTCCAGGGTTCGTTGCGCCTCGTCGGCGACCGCATCGATCTGACGGAGTGCGGTGGGGTCGTCGCCGGCGGCTGCGCGCGCCTGTGCACATCGCCGTCGGGCTTCTTCGGGACGACCTTTGCGCAAAGCCTGTCTCGCCGAGCGCAATTCGCGCTGCCAGTCGCCTGATTCCGGGGCGGCGGCCGGCGGCGCAGGCGGGGTGGATGTGGGGCTCGTGGCCGCCGGTGGAGGGCTCGGCTCCTCGACGGCGCCGTCGTACTCGGCCGCGATCGTGGCGATCAGCCGGCGCGCGTCGCGGGTGCCGAGACCGAGTTCACGCGCCTCGTCGAGCATGAACTGGTGATCGTCGGGGTGCAGGCGATCCTCGACGAGGATCGCCGCCCGGATACGGGGCCGCAGATGTTCGGTGACCCGGTCGGTGACCGAGGCGAGGTACGCGTCGGTGACCTCGACGGGTCCGAGCAGGATCTCCTCGATGTCGATGAGGAGCTCGTCGACGATGGCGCGCATGCGGCCGGCGGGTAGTTCCCGTGCGCGGTGGCGCATTCCGTCGACGCGCAGCCGGATCTCGCCGCGGTCGGCGGCGTTGTCGGTGGTGAGATCGAGTACCGCGAGCAGTGTGTGGGCAGGCGGTCCGCTCCGGCGGCGGCTGAACTCGGTGAGCAGCTCGGTGATCTGGGAGAGTTTGTGGGCCGACAGCGTTTGCGGCGCGGCAGGAGTGGAAGCCGTTGCCCCGGAGGGGGTATCGGACACCACGCGGTGTCTGCGCAGTCGGGTCGCGACCTCGTCGGTACTGAGTCCACCCATCGCCCCGATCTCGTCGAGACGGGCGCGCTTTCCCTCCGGGATGCCGCCATAACGGGCGACGAGGCGTTCGATCGCGCTGTCCAACAACTGATATCGCTGCTCATCGAGCGCGGTGCGGCGCGCCTGCACGGACCGGGCCAGCGTCACGCGGCGAACCGACTCACGTAGCGGTGCACTGCGGTCGCCGTGTTCGGCGACCAAATGCTCCACGAGCATCCGGTACTTGGGGTGATCGCGTTGTTTCTGCCAGAACGCCCACACCTCGTCGATCCGGGCGGCCACCTCGGGATCGGAGAGGGTGGCGGCCTCGGCGATCGGGATGTCGTACAGCTCGAAGGGGTCGGATTCCTCGACGCCGCCGCGGCGTTCCACCGCGGCGAGGACGCGTTTGCGGTAGTCGTTGCCGACGAAGGGTTCCACGGCGCTCAGACGTCCCGGCGTCGACTGCGGTGGACCTGGTCGAGTTCCCGCGCGACCTCCGACTGGGACAGCGTCGCGCCGGTTTTCGCGGTGAGGGTCAGCGGTATGTCCGCCTCGACATGACGGGCTCTGACGTGCAGCACGCCGTCGAATCCCATCTCGAAGGTGACCCGCACCTCGCTGTTCTCGTCGTGGCCGGGCGGGATGTCCTCGATGGCGCCCTCGATCAGCATCTTCGCGTCGCGCGGTGAGGGCGAGACCTCCTGCCCGAGTTGTTCGACCACGGTCAGCTCGATGCGCCGCTGGTCGGCGCGCACCGTCCCGAAGGAGCGCTGGACGCGGATCGGCAAGGGCTGGTTGCGATGCACCAGCCAGGTGACCTCGAGTTCGCCGTTGCGACCGCTGACCGCGAGTACCCCGAAGCCGCGAGAAACCACGGTGTCGACGCTGATCTGGAGCATTCGACGGACTCCGGCGACCGGTATCGCGAACGCCGCGGCCACCCGGGCGGCGGCCTCGTCGACATCGGCCGGCGCGGCGTCGACGAGCGTCGCACCGGGCGCCAATCGACCTCGGGTGATCAGGTCGGCGGTGACCAGACGCTCGATCTCGAGTTTCTCCCCATAGATCGCCGCACCACGCGCGACCGCCAGATCCGGATCGCGCAGTTCGGGGGTGATCCCGAGCCGCGCCGTGATCTCGCGTGTCACCGCAGGCATCCGGGACGAGCCGCCGACCAGCAACACCCGATCCACCTGTGCCACCCCGCGTCGGCGGGGGGGGGG
>NZ_MVPX01000524.1:0-824 GCF_002043085.1 Gordonia sp. i37
TGCGGGTCACGGTCAGTACCGACCGCACGCCGTCGTGCGAGACGATCACCGATGTCGAGTTTGATTCGCTGAGTTCGTGTTTCGCACGTTCGGCGGCCATGATCAGGGCCTGCGAACCGGCCGAGTCGTCGAGGGGATCCTCGGCGTCGGGGTGCTCCTCGCAGAACTTCCGCGACAGGTGCAGGGCGAGTCGCTCGTCCCAGTCGGCGCCGCCGAGCTGATGGTCGCCGTCGACGGCAAGCACCGAGATGCGCCGGTCGGCGAGTTCGATCACCGTGGCGTCGAAGGTGCCGCCGCCGAGGTCGTAGACGAGGACCGTCTCGTCGGGTGTGGCCGTGGCGACGGTGTCGGCCAACCGGCTGAATCCGTAGGACAGCGCCGCCGCGATCGGCTCCGACAACACCCCGGCGACGTCGAGTCCGGCGTAGGTACCCGCCTGGATGGTGGCGCGGCGTTCCTCGTCGCCGAAGTAGGCGGGCACGGTGATCACCGCGCGCTCCACCTTCTCGCCGGCGAATTCGGCGTTGGAGACCAACGATTTCAGGATGAGCGCCGAGATCGCCGGGGCCGACCAGCTCCGGCCGTGGGCGACGAATCGCCAATCTGCATCGCCCATGCGACGTTTGACGAGCGCACACACGTTGTCGGGGTCCAGTCGTGCCTGCCTGCGGGCACCCTCGCCGACGACGTGGTCGTGCGCCGACGGCAACAGCACGACCGACGGTGTCGTCGGCGCACCATTCCAGTCGCGGATCACCTCGGGCCGTCCGTCGCGGTCGATCGCCGCGATCGCCGAATTCGTCGTGCCCAGATCGATGCCGAAT
>NZ_MVPX01000525.1:0-17453 GCF_002043085.1 Gordonia sp. i37
CCGCCGAACAGATCCTAGAAAAAGCCAACCGTCCAACAACTTCAAACTCGCGCCACTAGGTCCCACAATCCCCGTATGTTTCGGATCAAACAGCTCGTAGAACATCTGCCCGATGTCAGCGATGGCTGTCTCCCGGGCAGCTTCATCGCGTGCTGCGAGCGGATTCAAGGGAAGCGGGTTCTCCAGATCGTCGGCACGAACGACGACGCACCGGTTGGCCACTGACTCGGGGAGTTCCGTCATGATCCGGTCGACCAGTGTCCCGTGTGGATCGAGGACCAGTGCGCCGTGATCGCTGTGAGCCAACTGATGGACCATATTCGACAGCAGGGTACTCTTGCCGGTCCCTGTCGCCCCGACCATATGAACGTGACGCAGCAGTTCGGAATCACTGAGGCGCTCGTCAATCAGGACACCCGCATCGGTGACCGCTGCGCCCAGGCTCAACACCTCGGCCTTGTCTTGCGCGCGCGCCGAAGTGAGCGCTACTGGCATTGCTGCAGCCGGAGCCACCAGAAAACCTGGCACGTGAGCGCGACCCAGCGGGAGGCCGACAGCAAGTACTGTTTCCGCTTCCGTTGTCTCGCCGACGAAGTCCCCCGAGCACTCGCCGGCTTCCCGAAAGGTCAGTCCAGGGAAGGCGTCTGTCATCGCACCACGTACAGCGAGGGTCGGAGCGCTTGAGCCCACGAGCCTGACGCCGATTCGGTAGGTTGAATCCGCGGCTGCGGCGAGCCGGATCTCGAGATGTCCAGTCGGCCAATACGCGAGGGCGTGCCATACGCGTGCAAGTTCAGCCTCCACGGGCATCCGTGGTGCACGCCAATGACGCTGACCACCGGCAGTCGGAAAGAAGCCTAAGCCTGAGGCTTCGGGGCTGCCTGGCCATACATGCTCCTGCAGCATCGGAACGCACCGTCGTCGTGTGACCTCGGCAGTTTGACCAAACAGGTGCGCCATCTCTCCTCGCAGCTGCTCGGACGGGGTTTCCACATCGATGGTCAGATGCGCGGGACCTTGTCTCTCGCACACGCCCGCCCGCATTGTCACCGAGACGTCCGGCAGCAGCTGCATCATGGAGAGAATGCCACGGGGAACGTCGACATCGCTGTCGCAGTCACTGCTGCGCAGGGCAGAGATCGTAAGGCTGTCGTGGCGGTTGTTGAGTGCTTCGTTCACTGGAGGTCCTCCTTTTCCCGACTTCGAATGACAGCCGCTACCCCGCTTCCCCATCGACAACCAGAGCGCTGATCCGCACTACAGTCTCGGAAACGATGCGCTCGACTTCTTCTTTGACGATTTGCTCGTACTGGGGGCACTCTGCTTGCAGGATCTGCAGCGTCAGCTCGTCGTCTCCGATGTCGAGCGCCTTTTCGAAAGCCTTCAATGCCAGCAGCGTGAACGTATCGTAGATCCTTTCGCCAGTACGCCGTTCGAGTTCCGCGTACGCGATCTGGGCAAGTTGCTCCAGCGCGTCTGAAGGCAGGGTGGAATGCAGTGCTTCTGCAAGTATTGCGTGGAGATCAATCATAGGAACCTCCTGGTCACGTCGTCATTACGCGCTCGGTACCGTTTCCCCGTTTGATTGATCTGATCCATGCGCCAGCCAGGCGTTTGGTGAAGTGGACGCTGGAGACTTTCCCCGTCCCGGAGTAGCGGACCACTTTGACGTATCGGCCGGCAGTCAGTTGGTGCACCTTGTCGCGTTCGAAGCGATAATTGTAAGGATGAATTAAAGCAGCCCTTGGTTGAGTCGGAAGAACAGGTTCGCGGTGTCGGAATCGAACGGCAGATACCCGATCTCGTCGATGTTGAGTAGGTGGCAGCGGCGCAGCCGTTTGATCTCCGCGGCCAACCGTCCCGCGGTGTGGGCCTCGGGCAGCCTTGCCGCCCAGCCGGTCGCGGCATCGAAGAGCACCGGATACGAGTTGTGGGCGGCTTTCATCCCCAGCGCGATCGCCAAATACGTCTTCCCAACTCCGGGTGGCCCGAGGAGGGTCACGTTGTCTGCCTTGGCGATCCAGGTACTCGGGGCCAGATGTGCGATCACATCCCGCGGCAGAGAGGGCACATGATCGAAGGTGAAGTCCGCCACCGTCTTGACTGCCGGGAACCTCGCGGCGGTGATCCGCAGGGTAATTCCGTTGGCTTCGCGTTCGGAGACCTGGCGTGGGTGTCGAGCATCGTGTCGTACTGGGCGCCCACCGCGTCGGCGTCGGGTTGGTCATAGACCGAGTGCAGCAGCGCTTTGACGCCGGGCCACGCTGCTTTCGGGCACGCTCATCAGGTTGGCAGCGCAGTGGGTGCGACACCGCTGCCACGTCGCCCCGCCCAGCGTCGCTCGTATGGCCTCCACAAGGCCGGGCATGGGCATCGGAAGTCACCAACCTGACGCCGCTCAGCCCGCGGGCGCACAGGTCACGGAAGAACGCGAGCCAGCCGGCGTGGGTTTTGCTGGTCGCGATCTGCACCCCCATCACCTCACGATGCCCGTGGGCGTTGACTCCGGTCGCCACCATCACCGAGGCGTCGATGACCCGACCACCCTCCTGCACCTTCATCGTCAACGCGTCTGCCGCGTCGAATGTGTACGGACCAGAATCCAAAGGCTGACTACGAAATTCGGAGACTCTCTGATCGAGGTCGGCGGCCATCGTGGATACCTGCGACCTCGACAGGCCGGTGATCCCCAGAAACTGGACCAGCTTGCCCATCCGCCGGGTCGACACCCCCAGCAGGTAACAGGTGGCCACCACCGAACACAACGCGGCCTCAGCCCGGCGGCGCCGTCGAGCAGCCAATCCCGGAAATAGGTGCCCGACCGCAGCTTGGGGATCGCGACCTCGATCGTGCCCACCCGGGTGTCGAGGTCGCGGTGGCGGTAGCCGTTGCGGGAAGTGACGCGCTCATCGCTGCGGGCGTTGTAGGCGGCACCGCACACCGCATCGGCTTCGGCCGAGAGCCGGGCGTTGATGAAGGTGGTCAGCATTTCCCGCATCAGATCCGGGGACGCTTGGGTGAGGTGCTCATGAAGAAACCGGGCAGGGTCGATACCCGCCAGCGACAGCGGTCATAGTGGTCGTTCCTTTCGAGTGGGAATGTGAGAACTTCAACCTCGCCGACAAGTTGCCGGCCGTCCATGAGCATCTCGACACAGCCTGAGCCGACATCCTGGCGTTCACCGCGTTTCCCCGAGGAGGTGTGGCGCCAGATCTGGTCGAACAATCCCAACGAACGCCTCGACCGTGAAATACGCAGGCGCACAGAGATTGCCGGGGTCTTCCCGGACCCCAACTCGGTGATCCGACTCGTCGGGGCAGTCCTGGCCGAACAACACGACGAATGGATCGAAGGCCGCTGCTACCTCGACACGACCGAACGACCCAAGAAGGAGTTACCCGCACTCACCTAAAACGACACGCCCGAACGAAGGATCAACCTATACACCACGCCAGAGGACTTGACCCACTGAAGCGCGCCTGCACAACACACTACAGCCAGACGCCAGCTGGGGAAACGCCCGCAAGGTCGACATCCATGGGCATCCAGTCGCAGTCGAGTCCGGCGAGTCGCCTGCCGAAGCCTCTTGGGCCAAACAGCAACTTCCGTCGTGCCGTCGTGCTTGTCCAACGGCTACTGCGGACTGAGCCGGCCTGGATCAGCAACTGACTGAACGGCACAGCAGATCGTGGCGCCGGGAGTTCCGGCGCCACGATCAAGCTTCCTCACCGGTGATCGTGAGGACCCACACCGACGCGCCCACCGACACCGTTACACGATGGACAGGTCTTGCGGACCTCGGTTCGCAACTGCTTTCCGCGATAGTCTTTCTCGTACTTCACCTCGGTGACCGTGCCATCCCCCCTGCACTTCGCGCAGCGGTGACAGTTGCCACACGACGGGTTGTATCCGGGCATGCTAAATATCCCTTCGGGCGTCGACGCCGATGGTCGGCGGCGGGACCTGAACTCGATTCCATTCTGGAAGAACCCTCGATTCACCGACCGTATTAGTAGTAGGTCTGTGAGTCACCTCCTTCGGCACCCGCCGCGACAGCAGCATCAGGCCAGACGGCAACCAAGGTACGGTCGTCGTCAAACGTCTCACGGCTGAAGTCGGCGGCGTTGGCAAATTCCAGGAGTGATGGGACTCCGACGCCCAGAACGTCCTTGAAAAGGTTGCCGACACCACCTTCGCCACTTCCCAGCGGATCCCCGATACCGTCGGTGCCGACCAGCAGCACCTCGCCTGGTTCGAGTACCACAGACCTGACCTGCAGCGTCTGCGGCACTCGCGGCAGACCCGATACCGCTGAGCTCGTGATCCCGCCCTCGTCAGCCGACTTCCCGGCGATCAGCGATTCGAATCCTTCGCGTGAGAGGAGCCATGCGCCTGAATCGCCGACATCGGTGATCCGGACATCGGCACTGCCGTCGTCACGAGGATCGACGATCGCCACTACCAGTGTCGTGGAGAAGTCGCGCGCGGCCGCAGTTCGATCGGGTTCTTCCAGGCCCAGAGTGGTCTTCGCCTGTTCGACGATCGTCCAGGCCGCACCTCGGATCAGTTCGTCCCAATCGATCGCGGACCCAACCTCGGCAGCGTATGCCTGCACCCAGTGTGGGACATACCGGACGGCGCTGGTTGCACCGACATGTGCGTGCACGCAGTTGCCTACGCCATCGGCGACGGCGACCACGACCCGACCAGTCGGCAGCACGTGGACCACGAAGTCGTCTTGACGTGGTTGCCCGTAGTAGCGGTGTGCATGCCCTCGCAGCGACGCACCTCGCACCGTAACCTTCCCGGTACTCCATCCGTCGACGACAGTGTCGGGGCGGAACGGAAACGACCGGAACTTCTCGGACGTCGGCTTGGGCTCCAACCGCGGGCCCGGGGTACCCACCGAAACCGGCCGCCAACGTAGGGTTCCCATCACAGATGCGACCTGCTCGGAGTCATGCCCCGGTGGGGCACTCAGGTGCATACCCGCAGGCGTCCGTTGTGCTGACGCGAGTGGTGCGAACGTGTTGGTATCGGAATGGGCTATCTCGTCACGACCGGTCGAACCGGCGAACTCGGGTCCATGCACGGCGCTGCTGTGCGTACCCACAGTGGCGCGGTTGCGGACCTCAGCGGGCCTAAGCCACAGCCGCTCCCACCATCCGCGGATGGCCTCCCAGCCCGACACGTCACATCACTTCCGCGGCGATCTGGAATGACGCCGGGGGCTCGATCACGATCCCGCCACCCGTGCCGACGCTGTGGCCAGACGAGATCACCGATTGGGTCAGCGCCTCGATGAACTGGCTCAGCATGACACCGGTATCCGACCCCACTGCAGTCACGAATGCGTACGCCGGATCCGACGCCAGTTGCACGATTGTCGCGGTAACCGCGGACCCGATTCCGAACGCCAGCAGATTGGGATGCGTCCGCTCCCGCATCAATGCCGCGAGAACCGGTTCCCAGCCATCCCCAGGATTGGGGGCACCGTCAGTGAGGAAGAACACTGCCGGCCGGACCACCTCGTACCCTTCGTTCTTCATCTGTGGGATGTCGACCGATATCCGGTGACTGAGTTCTTCGAGCGCAGCGCGGTACGAGGTGGACCCGCTGATGGTCAGCGTCGGCATCTCCGGTAACAGTCTGAGATCCGTTGCCTCTAACCTGGTTACGGCACTGGTCCCGAACCCGACGATCGAGAATCGCACCTTGGAGGCTGCGAACGGCTCCTCTTGAAGTGCTGCCAGAAGACTCGTCAATCCTGTGTTGAGATGGTGTATCTCGCTGTCCATCGACCCGGACTCGTCCACCACGAGGTAGACCGGGAGTATCCTACCCTTGGGCTCTGGCATCGCTGTTTTCCTTTCCCTGATACGGATGTTGTGGTTCTGTGGGATGGACACTCGCGGGGCTCCTATTGGCCTATTGGTGCTGCCGGATGCCGTCGAGGCTGAACGAGACGGGGTATCCCCCGCTAGTGGCGAACTGCATCGAGGTGACCACCGGATTCACGGGCTCGTCGATTCCCGCGGCGGTGGTTGTCTGGACACCCAGCAGTCCCGAGTCCGCATTCAGCGGCTCCATCCAACCCGGATTGCTTATGGTCACCGGCGATTGGAACTCGAGGTCACTGCGTAGCTGTCGGTACCCGACAAATGTCCATCCGCGGTACACCTCGATCTTGTTGCACCCGGATGCGCTCACTGTCGACGTCAGGTACACCTGCCACAACTCGGCCTGTTGTAGTCCGTTCTCGCCGTTGAAGGTCCACACCTCACAGGTCTTGTATCGCTTTTGGAAGGGAAATGCCGTCGTACGGAGTTTCTCGGCCGCATCGGCCTCCGCTGACGCCCAAGCCGTCGACGCCTTCCCGGCAGCCACGAACGTTGAGATCAACAGCGCGGCACCAATGACGACCGTAATCACTCGGCCGTGCCATGGGCGTAGTAGAAGGAACGCGGCCAACAGGGCAAGGATCACCACCACCCCGGCGAGGTAGTCCGCCAAGAAGGCATCGAAGACACCTCGAACTGCACCGTCGTACACGGCTTCTGACGGCGCAAGCAGTGCTGTACGCCTCATCACCAAATGGCCCAGAAGGTATGGGGCCAGCACGGTGACCACTGCCGTCACACCCCACCCGATGACGGTCCAATCATGTGCCAAGCGAGCCTTCACCATGGCAGAGGCAGCTGCGGCCTGCCGGTTCTGCGAAGTAGGAGGTGGACTGTTTCGCGTGGATGACGGTGTGGACGGCGTCGACGATGTGTATGCGGCTTGCGACGGGCCAGCAGTCGTGGCGACAGTGGCTCGCTGTCGTGTGGGCGGCGCACCGGCGGGCGTTGGTTTGGGCACGGCCACAAGATTCAGGACCTTGTGAGTCCGCAAGGCCGTGTCGAGAATCTGATGCCACTGAGCCGCCGACGGACGACCGGTCTTGGGGCCTGTGATCGATGCTCGAACGGCGGTCTTGATGGCACTCGGGGTTTTGGTGGGCAGCTGGTCGGGGCTTCTCGTTCCCTGGTCGCCGACCAGCACTCGGAGCACCATCAGCCCGAATTTGTACATGTCCGACTGAGCTGTGGCCAACTCCTCTCCTGATGGGATCTCCCATCCTGGAGTTTCGAGTTGCGTTGCCACTGAACGACTCGCAACTCGCATTGCGTCGGTGTCGATGAAGTAGACCGACACTGGTGGCGAGAGCGAGAACAAGAGATTCTTGGGCGAGATGTCCCCAACCGTCACTGACCGGGCATGGAGCTTGGCAAGCGCTTCAGCGACTTCCTTGAGTACTTCGACGCGCTGACGGTCGGTGATCTTCAGCCCCCGATTGGCATCCACCAGTCGGGAATTCATGATGTGCTGGACCTCCGCGGCGACACGCTTCGGGCCGCTCGCGAGGTTGATCGTCATGAAGAATCTCTGGGGAATGGCTGGCATCACGAATCCGGTGACCGAACCTGCGTTGGTCACCAGCGCGCATGGCCACGCCGCAAACTCGATGAGCTTCGACGCTTCCGAATGGCCCAATTTCTCGAGAAAATCCGGCATTGCGGCCAATGCACTCCGGCTGAGCTTGCTGATAACCTCCGGCTTGTACTCCTTGTACACCATATTGGAGGTGAAGGAGGTCTTTACTTTCGATGCATGGTAAACAGTCCCCTGACCGCCGGCAGCGATCTTCGTCGACCCGTCGATCGGGCCAATCGTCGAGCGTTCGAACGTGCGTGCCAAACCGGAACCTCTCTAGCTAGTAGCGAGAGGGTTAAATTCGTCGGCACGTCATGCTTTCAGTTATTCCTGAGCGCACCCAAGGATTTCCCTCGATCAAAGTCTGCGAGAAGTTTAGCGGCAAGATCGTGGAGGAGTCTGTCGTCCATCCATACGATTGTGTTGAGTCCGGGGATGGCCCCACGTCCCCATTACCTTTCGTAGCTCAAGAAACTGCCGACCCCGACCGCCACTAACAGTCACCAGACAGAAACCACAGGGACCCCTAATCGTAGTGCCACTGATTGATCCACCCACACGAACCTCAGCAGACCCGGTCTCTTGAACTCAGACGAGCAAAGGCTCGCCGTCCGCGCTGTTCACGCGTTCGGGAGATAGACGCCCACCGCCGTTACATGGCAGAGTATTCCTTTCATGCACTGATGACCAGCCACTTTGGAGAGTTTCCGCCGTGACCCTCGCACACGCAGACCGGACCACGCCCACGTGGATCCGAGAGGTCGATATCGCCCTCGCCGCCAATCCTCAGGTGGTCCTCACCGGCAACCTTCGTGATTTCGCCCTGATACCGACCGATAAACCCGGAGGTCCGCCGTACCGGAGTTTCGACATCACTTCGGCCCTAGTCCACGCGCTGTCCCAGGCGGGTCACCAGAATATAGTCTCGTTCAATCCCGCCGAAGGACTCGGAATTCTCTCCGAGCAGGGACACGTCGCCTCAACACTCATCCGCGATGCCGAGAAGGTCGCGGGCAACGAAGCGTCCCTGACACGACAACTTCGAGTCCTCATCCGGCTGGTCGCCTCAGCAGAGGACTCTTGCTGCCTGGTTATTGAAGGTGCCTCCCGCCTCCGCACCGAGTCAGAAACGTTGGGGGGAGAACTGCACGAACTCCTCGTCACCGCGGAGCGAGCACTTCTCACCGCTGTCCGTCATCGTGTTGCCGGCTCGCACCGCACGCCGCTCTACAACACGATCTTTTGGATGGTCGACCGCGAAGGCGACCTTCCCCACTGGATCGTTGGCAACGATCTGGTCCGAGTGATCTCGATTCCACTCCCGTCGCTTGGCGATCGACGCAATCTAATTCGACCTCTTATCAATTCACTCCCGAATGCAGTGCCCATCCCCTTCGACCGCGAGCTCGACGAGGCGTCGATTGAGCTGATCGACCGCTACGCCGGTCTTACGGGTGGCCTGACGTTGCGTTCGATCAATGAGATCAACCGACTGGCCATCGATCGCGGAATCCCCGGAGCCCGTATCGAAGATGCAGTTCGCACCTACCGTGTCGGCATTCCGGACAACCCGTGGCACGACCCGGCATTGAAAGCCAAGATCCGCGAGGCCGCGGCGACTCTGAACCGCAGTGTCCTCGGTCAGCCTGCCGCAGTTCGCAAGACCGTCGACATCCTCATCCGATCGACCATGGGACTAACCGGCGCCCAAACCGCGAGCTCCGGAGGGCGCCCGCAAGGCGTTCTCTTCTTCGCGGGTCCGACGGGTGTGGGCAAGACCGAGCTGGCAAAGTCTGTGGCCGAGTTGGTTTTCGGGCGTAACGACGCCTTTCTTCGATTCGACATGAGCGAGTTCGCACACGAGGGCGCCGAAGCGCGACTGATCGGCGCGCCACCCGGCTACATCGGGCACAACGCCGGGGGTGAACTGACCAACGCCGTCAGGCAACAGCCGTTCCGCCTGATCCTGTTCGACGAGGTTGAGAAGGCGCATCCGCAGATCTTCGACAAGTTTCTTCAGATCCTCGAGGACGGACGGCTGACCGACGGGAACGGATCGACCGTGTACTTCTCCGAGGCACTCATCGTGTTCACCTCGAACCTCGGGGTCTACACAGTCGGACCTGACGGACTGCGCACGCCACGAATCACCCGCGGTGCCGGATACCGAGAGGTGGAGACAACCATCCGCGCTGCGGTCGCAGAGCACTTCACCCGAGACTTAGGCCGGCCGGAGATTCTGAATCGCATAGGCGAGAACGTCGTCGTATTCGATTTCGTGTCCGAGGACGTCGGCAACGAACTGGTCGACGTGTTCGTGAACAACATAGGCAACCGTGTCCGCGAGACCACCGGAGCGCGACTGGTCATCTCCGACGAGGCCATCCAAACCCTCAAGTCCGGAGCCACACAGAACCTCGACTTCGGTGGCCGTGGCGTGGCCAACGTCGTCGAAGCCATGCTCATCAACCCGCTCGCCCGCGCAATGTTTGATCTTCCGACGGTGCCACCCGAAGTGGTGGTGACACGAATCAAGAGGTCCGGCGAAGCATGGAATGTATGGCTCCGCTGATGGGCTTCGGCAGCCCCGATGCGTCCGCATCACGGGCATCTCCCAGCGCATCCAGAAAGCATTGACCATTCACGCGATCGTTAGGGAACCGCCCGGTGTCGGCTGGGAGCTTTGGTCCGCGGGTGTGGTGCCGTGTTCAGGGGTGATAACCGAGGCGGTCCGGTGGACACGGCCTCGCGCCCTGCACCCGCGTGCCTTTGATGGCATGGGGAATGGTTGCCCGTGCCATCGCTCGGCGGCCGAGTCCCTGGGGGATCGCGTACTTGTCCGGCTTCGTGGATCAGCATTTCGCGGGCATCGGTCGCCTGGTTGAACCGCGACGACGAATCGAATCCCCCAACGCGCTGCGTCAAGGACTCACCAACGCACGCAGGCGAGCAACCAACGCCCACCCACGCGTACTGAGCAAGCGGGCCCACGGACTCCACACCAGAAGCGTTGCCAGAACTCACCCGCGGAGGCTCCTGCACCGAAATGTGTGTCCTTAGTCCCCCACGAGAACGCCAGGGATCCGAACCAACCCGGCTACTGTAACAAGCGACTGTACTCTTGCCGACTATCGCTCAGTTTCCGGTACCACAATGCGGACAATTCACTGTGACGCGATTCCATGATCGCTTTCCCCAGAACGCTCGACCGCAGTTGCGGCACTTGTGAACCTCGGTGTATTCGCCACTTCGAGATGACGAACCTGTCTCTGCCATTTACTAACCCTTCCTATCTGAAAACTGCGCAACAGTTCTCGTTGGTTATCACGGTGGTCAACTATATGTTGGGCGATGCGATACCCACTCAGCGGTGACCTCGGCCGGGCGCACAACGTATCCACCAACCTCGTAACCCTGCCGAATCCGCTCAACGATCCGCAGCTCATCGCTTTGATCACTTCGGCGAACATTGCTTCGCACCACACGGTGCCGGGCTTTGTCGACTTCGGTTCCCGGCGTGCACTCGATCGTCTCGACACCGAAATCTTCGAGAATGTCGAGCAGTTCGTCTACAAGGCTGGCGGTCAACGACCACGGATCTGCCTGTCGCCTCGAGGCCTCCAACTCCACCCGATCGATGAGCGCAGCCATCTGGCGCGCGATCGGGCGCAATAGTGAGTGCGATACACCGGTCTCCGCGGCCACCGCCCGGTCTCGCAGCACAAGCAGCGACTGCTCGTAGTTGCGCGCCACAATACCGCTTTCCGAACTGATCGCGCTCTCAATTCTGTCGAAGCGCCCGTGCATTTGAGCCAATAAAGTGGCGGCCTCTGCTGAATAAGGCGTACCACCCGGCATTCCAGCATCCTCGGCACCTTCCACATACTTTGCCGACGAGACCTCATGATAATCCACAGCACCTGCTCCGTAAGGGGTGGAATCACTGGACACGTCACTCGTAGGCGGTGCAGTTACTTCCGAATCCCACTGGAAATCTGGATCGATTCCCCGACTTTCAGGATTTCCGGATGTCGATGATTCATCAGCGGTCGTATTTGGCGGTGCAATAGGTTCAATCCGCCCCGAGTGGTCGTCGTAAACTTCTGAGTTTAGAGCTACGTCCACGTCGCTGTTGTATGGGGAACCGGGCTTTTGAAAAGTCATTGCACCACGATCGCTTTGCTCTGCTTACGTAGTGAGACCACATCTTCGGCCTTCAGGTTCGCCGTTCGTTCAACCACCATTTGTCCGATGAGTCGCCCATTGACGGCATCGTGAAGTTCGGCCTCGACCGTCTGATTTTCATTCACGACGAACACGACTCTCAGCGGAGCTTTGGCAGGCAAGTCGTAGTCAAGGTTGAGTAGCGATTCGCCCAAGATCTTTACGTACTGTAACTCTGCGCCATTCTCGTCGCCCTCGGTGATCTGCAAATTAATCTGGTTGGTCGCGCCTACCGTCGAGAACGAGCTCGCTTCGACTCGGTTCGGCACATGAGTGTTGGGTGCGACCACCACGCTATTCAACATCTTCGATCCATCGTCAGCGAGCACAGCGACCCCAAGGCCCTGCGCAACCACGTCTGACACATTGGCTTTGACGATTGGCGGTTTGCCACTCTCAGCGGCGTTACGCAGCTCAGCAACTATTGCCGCACCCAGCGCAACGGCTTCGTCAGGATGAACACTCTTGTCGGGCTCCAACCCGGTCCATTCCTTCACAGACCGCTCGATGATCTTCATGCGCGTTGATCCACCGACGAGTAGGAGCTTATCCACATCCGAGTAGGACATACCGGATTGGTCCATGACGTCTTCCAGAATGTACCGAGTCCTGGTGACCAAGTCCGCTACCGCGCGATCGAACTCATCGCGAACTACTGTGATGGACTCGGTTCCGATTCTGATCTTGGCCTTGTCACTCGTCGAAAGGCGATGCTTAGCCGCCTCTGCCTGCTCACGGATCAGCGCGAGTTGCTTGTCATCGTCTGGATCGAGCGTTCCCCCGAGTTCTCGATATCGGGCTTCGACCAGTCTGATGAGCTCGTTGTCGAAATCGAATCCGCCGAGGTTTCGATCGCCCGCCGAAGCCAAGACAGTAAAGTTATTGTTAGAGATGTTCATCAGTGTGACATCGAAGGTCCCACCTCCCAGATCGTAGACGAGAACCTTTCCGTTGTAGCCACCTTTGAGGCCGAAGCTCAGCGCAGCAGCCGTAGGCTCATTGATGACCTGCAGCACGTTCAGCCCTGCGATCTCACCCGCTTGCCGTGTTGCTGTGCGCTCGGCATCACCGAAGTAGGCGGGAACAGTAATGACGACATCCTCGACCTTCTCTCCAAGAAAGTCAGACGCATCGTCAACAAGGAATCGCAGGATGAATGACGAGATAATTTCTGGTCCATACTCGTCATCAGTTCGCTCTGGAATGAATCTGTAGTCCGGGTTCCCCATGTGTCGCTTGACATAGCGGACAACATTGTTAGGTAGGGATGTTTCGGCGTTTTTTGCCTGTTTTCCAACGGTTACTTCCCCGTCGTCGAACAAAACGGCAGAGGGAGTGGTGTTATCGCCTTCACGATTATGAATTATCGTCGATAACCCATCGGCGCCCAAGACCGCGACGGCGGAGTTCGTTGTTCCGAGGTCAATGCCTACGACCTTCGCCATCAGTGACCGGCCATCATCAGTGCAAGTGAGTTCTTACGCTGCGAACTCTTCCACCTGGGAACCCGCGATTGCCAGATGACCAATCCCGCAGCTACGAAAGACCCGATGATCAAAAGCGCTGCAAACCCACCTGAAAATCCGGCAACGACGAGGCCCAACAGGAAGGCTCCGACTATCCCGCCCAACCAGACGAAGGGAGCATCGGACACCGTCTTCGGCAAGCACCACACCACGTCTCGTTGCTTGTTCACGTACGCGAGGATATCCGTTGAGGCTTTTTGCACTTCTGGATCACGCGACAGTTGCTGCGCTTCGCCGGCTAGCGCTCCCATAGGGTGGATCTCGTCCTCTTGTGTGATCGCGTAGGCTCCGTCACGCTGTAGCTTCGGAATTGATTCAGCCTTCTCGAGCAATGCCATCGCAAGGTAGTAGCGGACAGGCTCTGAGCCCTGATGATTGGCGAACACACGACGGTACATATCGATCGCCTGGTCCAGAAGTCCGTTCTGCTGCAACACAGATCCCTGTGCGAGCGGGTAGACGAAGCTGGTCGGGTCCAGTTGCGTGGCAACCTGATACTCCTTCAGCGCCTTCACCCAGTCCTTGACCTGTTCATACACATTGCCCAGATTGAAGTGGTATTCCGCATTGTTGATCTCAATCTCGGTTGCCTGCCGCGCTTCATATAGAGCGTCCTGGACCCGCCCAAGTCCCAAGTTGGCGCGCGAGCGGAGGCTCCACGATTCCGCGTTCCCACCGAGCACGGTTGTTGCTTCCTTTGCCGCGTAGGCCGCCGAATGGTAGTCATTGGCTGCCAGAGCCGCACGTGCAGTAGCGACCCAGTCCGTGCCGCCCCCCGCAGCTGCCGGTTGCTGAACCGGCGCCGCCGCCGGCACCACTCCTTGCTGAAGCTCGCGGTCATACGCCATGCGCCTCTGCGGTCCCGACAACAGCACCTCTCGGGCCTCCCGGAGGCGCTTCATCTTCGTCTCGGCCTCGTGCCGTACGTCGATGTTCGGAGACGACGCGCGTTTGGTCCACTGTCGCGTCGCCCGCTTCGACGCGTCCTCGATCTCGGCCTGACTGGCAGTGGGTGGGACTCCAAGCAGTTCGTAGTAGTCGACTTCAACCATCGGGTGTTTCGCTCCAGTTCGATCGTCGCCAAATTTCGCGGCCATTGGTCTCTGCGACCGCGTCGACGCTGGCGCGGCAGCCCTGGCTTCTCCCAAGCTAAGAACTCAGAAGCTATCACTGCACCCAGGTCTAGCCTGTAGTCCGTTTGGATCAATCCGGCAGTGTGCTGGAACGATTGGCCAAGAATTAGTCCGTACGGTGGAGACCCTTGTAGCCACTGCCTACGGTTAGTCTCGGTTAGTCTGTTTGGACGAATCCACCAGTCATCCGATCGAGCGATCAGCGGTCGACCCAGGTAGTCCATAAGATTCTGAGATGGTGGCCGCGCGAGTTACCACTTTTGAACCCTGCAACCGAACCGTCGAGGGCAACTCAACTCATGCCAATTGACTACACCCATCCCAACAGGATCAACTACGAACACCCCCGGCGGAAGAGCCCTGCGAACGGCGCCGAGTCTCCACCTGCTGCCACCGGGCAGACGACTGCTCCGGCAAGATCCCGTGAGCTGCGTAGTCGACGAGATCGTGGGCTTCGGCCCGATACAGCAAAGTCGGGCCAAGCGGCGCCTACCGCCGACGTCCCCGAGCGCCAGCCCCACGGACCTACGTCACCAGCTTCCGAGATCGTCACGTGCGTCTGTGGGACCGAACAGAACCGAGCGGTGGTGACCCAATGCACCTGCTGCGGTGCGGATCTCTGGTCGCTGTCCTCATCTGACAACGACACTATTACGGGCACCGCCACTGCCCGCGCACGTCGTCCGATTGGCAACCTGCCCTCCACGCCGCCACCCCGCGCAAATACCGGCTTCATCGATCAGATGCAGGCATTTGACGAAGGCATCCGGGAGAGATTTAATGAGCTGCTCGAGTTGTCGGGGCCGACTCTCGATGCCCAGTGGCGTGATATCGCGGCAGCTATCCTGGCGCTGCACACATGGGATCCCTCTGCACTCAACATCGAGATCCTTCGCCTGAATGTCATGCGGTCGAAGATCAGCGAGTGGGCTGCACGCGGCGGCGAGGTCGACTTGGACCGTATCGGCTGGACCCACGTTCTCAATTTCATCGAGACCATCGATTCAGTCGAACGCCCCGGTGAACGTGACTGGACGACGGGCGCTATCGAATTGCAATATCGGGGCGCAATTCCAGTCGAATTCGATCATTTGGAATCGGTGCGACGAATTGCAGAAATGATCCAGGGGGTAGAAATTGAGGTTACCGAGCTCGTCGCCAAAATGGGCAATGTGTTCAACGCGCACATAGAAGACTTCGCACGTCAGAACAACTGCGAGCTCGAAATTCTCACGTCCGATATCACCGATGCAATACTATCCCGACAAGGATGGGAACTCGCGTGGATCTTCATTTGGCCGACCTACTTCGGCCAGTTAGGGGTGTATGCATACAATGCATGGGTCGACAAGCTTCCTGAAATTGAATGGTATATCGCCAAACATATAGTCGACGAGGCGAAAGGAGTGTGTGATGACCATTGACGTCCCACGCCTAAGTCAACTCACCAGCCAGGCCAAGGCTGTTGCAGACCGACTACGCAGCCAGCGTCGACCTCTGCAATTGGTTGGAGAGAAGCAAGAGAACCAGACCGTGCAGCGTTTCGGGAAGTTCGGTCGCATGGAGACAGTCACGCAGAAGGTGTCCGTACCGGTCTCACTCCCCGGTTGGCCATTGGGCATCAATCGAATGGTTCTACGATCTTCGGCGTCGCATTCGGTCGAAGAGGTGCTCTTGACACCCGAAGGAGCACTCGTCACTGTCGTCATCGATCCGAATGAGCCCGCGGAGTTCCGCGCGATCTCGAATCGCCCTCTTCATGCGGTGCGTGTCGCGCAGAGCGCCGGCGGAGATCCGACGTGGATACCGACAGGGAACAGCGGCGACAAAGTCGACGAGGTGGCTGCCAAGCACAAGGCCGTGATCACAGCCGGTGAAGCGGTCTATCGAATGGTCGATCTACTCGGGCGCCTCGGTTGATACGGCGCCGGCTGTTGGGGCCGACTTCTTTACAGATCGACGACGTTCGCTCGGTTAGCAATGGCGGATGGGGTTAAGACGAGTTAAGACGTGACCTCTCCGGACGCCCCTGGCCGGCGTGGACGACCGTGGTGATGGAGGCCTCCATTGCCTACCCGTCAGTAGCCGGTGGTATCGCACTTATCGACGATCGCCGGGAGATGCCGTGGGAGTGATCGCAGCGCACTCGCTTTGACATGTGGACCGGCCCGGCCGGGTGCTCATCACGCTGATCGGGATACCGCAAACCCTCGCGGACTGGCCACTCGTCGTGGTCGATCTCGACGAGTGGCCGGCCGTTCTCGTCGGGGCTCGCTACTGGTGTGTTGGCGTGGTTGTGGCGACACCGGACCGCCGCCCGCCAGAATGAATTGGCCGTTCGGTGACCTGTGTGGTCCCGTGGCACAGTGAACCCGTGCTGCTGCCGTCGCTGATCCCCCACGCACCCGACCTTTCCGATGCCGTCGTCGTCGGTGACGATCGTCTGTCACGCGAAGACCTCGTCGGCGCCGCGACCGCGGTGGCCGAACGTATTCGCGGGGCACACACGCTCGCCGTCCTCGCCCGGCCGACGGCCTCGACGGTTCTCGCCGTCGTCGGCGGCCTGATCGCGGGGGTCGCGATCGTGCCGGTGCCGCCGGATTCCGGACGCCGAGAACTCGACCACATCCTGCAGGATTCCGGCGCCCAGGCCTGGTTGGGTGAGGCCCCCGCCGACACGTCGCTACCCGCCATCCCGGTACGCCGCTACGCCAAGTCGTGGCACTCCCACCCCGAACCGCCCGCCGACGCGACCGCACTGATCCTCTACACCTCCGGCACCACCGGTTTGCCCAAGGGCGTCCCGATCACCCGTCGCGCGATCGCAGCGGGCCTCGACGCCCTCGCCGGCGCCTGGGCATGGACGTCGGAAGACACACTCGCCCATGGCCTTCCGCTGTTCCACGTGCACGGCCTGATCCTGGGGGCGCTGGGACCGCTGCGGCGCGGCGGCCGGCTGATCCACACCGTCAAGCCGACTCCCGACCACTACGCCCGCGCCGCCGACGCAGGTGCGTCGATGTTCTTCGGGGTTCCGACGGTGTGGTCGAGGATCGGCGCCGAGCCGGAGTCGGCCCGCCGGCTGTCGGGGGCG
>NZ_MVPX01000526.1:0-12845 GCF_002043085.1 Gordonia sp. i37
TGTTCGACCGGATCCGCGCGGCCACCGGCCACGAGATCGTCGAACGCTACGGCATGACCGAGACGATGATCACCGTGAGCACCCGCGCCGACGGCGAACGCCGGCCGGGCTGGGTCGGACTCCCGCTCGACGGCGTGCAGACGCGGCTGGTCGAAGGCGACGTCGTGCTGCCGCATGACGGCGAATCCGTCGGCGACCTGCACGTCCGCGGCCCCATGCTGGCATCGGGATACCTCAACCGGCCCGAGGCGACCGCACAGAGCTGGCTCGACGACGGCTGGTTCGCCACCGGCGACGTCGCCGTCATCGACGGTGACGGCATGCATCGCATCGTCGGACGCCGCGCCACCGATCTGATCAAGTCCGGCGGATACCGGATCGGCGCAGGCGAGATCGAGACCGTCCTGCTCGCCCATCCGTCGGTCGCCGAGGTGGCCGTCATCGGCGTCCCCGACGACGATCTCGGCCAGCGCATCGTCGCCTTCGTCGTCGGTGAGCAGGCCGCCGACGGGCCCGGCAGCGACGGGTCCGGCAGCGACGACGACCTCATTGCGTTCGTGAGCGCCGAGCTCTCGGCGCACAAGCGTCCGCGCGAGATCCGCCGGGTGGAGTCGTTGCCGCGCAACGCAATGGGGAAGGTGCAGAAGAAGCTGTTGGGGTGAGCAGCGATCACCGTCCGGCCGTCGCCGCGCCTGGCGCAGTTTCCTTGTCATCCACAGTTCGTTCGGTCGGCTGACGCATCCCTGTCCGATGCCAAACTCTTCGCATAAGGTGTGTGGCATCGCACGTAGAGTTGCGGTTGGCCGTTCAACGAAAGAAAGGCATACGGACATGGGCGTGAGCCTGAGCAAGGGTGGGAACGTCTCGCTGACCAAGGAGGCCCCCGGTCTGACCGCGGTCGCCGTGGGTCTCGGCTGGGATGCTCGCAGCACCACCGGTACCGATTTCGACCTCGACGCCAGCGCGATCGCGCTCGGCGCCAACAAGAAGGTGCTCTCCGATCAGCACTTCATCTTCTTCAACAACCTGCGCTCGCCGGACGGATCGATCGAGCACACCGGCGACAACCTGACCGGTGAGGGCGAAGGCGACGACGAGGTCATCAACGTCGATCTCGCGGGTGTCCCGCCGGAGGTCGACAGCATCGTCTTCCCCGTCTCGATCTACGACGCCGACGCACGCAGCCAGTCGTTCGGCCAGGTCCGCAACGCCTACATCCGCGTCGTGAACCGTACGGGCGGCGCGGAGATCGCCCGCTACGACCTGTCCGAGGACGCTTCCACCGAGACCGCGATGGTGTTCGGCGAGCTCTACCGCAACGGTGCGGAGTGGAAGTTCCGGGCCGTCGGCCAGGGCTACGCCTCCGGCCTCGCGGGCATCGCCCGCGACTACGGCGTCAACGTCTGAGAAACCGACACATCGCGCGAATGCCGCACCCGCTCATGGCGACGGGTGCGGCATTCGTTGTACACACACCGCCGGTACACATGTCGTTTCGACTCCTGTCGCTCGTCCACATGTAGAAAGGCCACACTCTCGTGGTATTCCGAATATTCGGTCTCTCCATCGTCGTCACGGTCCTCTCGCTGATCGCCGCCTTTTTCTACGGCGGCACGACGGCCCTGTTCCTGACCCTCATCCTCGGCATCCTCGAGGTCTCGCTGTCCTTCGACAACGCCGTCATCAACGCCACCGTGCTGCGGCGGATGAGCGAGTTCTGGCAGAAGATCTTCCTCACCATCGGCGTGATCATCGCCGTGTTCGGTATGCGCCTGGTGTTCCCGCTCGTCATCGTGTGGCTGGCCTCGGGCCTGAACCCGGTCGAGGCGATGCGATTGGCGCTGAACCCGCCGGCCAATGGCGCCGACCACTTCCCGGACGGCTCGCCAAGCTACGAGTCGTACATCGTCGATGCCCACCCGCAGATCGCGGCGTTCGGCGGCATGTTCCTGCTGATGTTGTTCCTGGGCTTCATCTTCGAGGAGAAGGAGATCACCTGGCTCAGCTGGATCGAACGGCCGCTGGAGAAGATCGGCAAGCTCGATCAGCTCGAAGTGGTCGTCGCGGCGGTCCTGCTCATCATCACCGCCGAGTTCATCGCACCCGATCAGGAGCGGTCGACGGTTCTGTTCGCCGGCATCCTCGGCATGATCACCTACCTCGCCGTGAACGGTCTCGGTGAGCTGTTCAACACCGATGACGACGATCCCGACGAGTCCGATGACGAACGCGCACAAGCACAACGCACACCGGGTGTCGACGACGCCGCGGGCGTTGCCGACGCCGAGGTACGCCGCCGTTCCGGGCCGAGCGATCTCGCCAAGGCGACCGGCAAGGCCGGCTTCTTCTTGTTCCTCTACCTCGAGGTGCTCGACGCGTCGTTCTCCTTCGACGGCGTCATCGGGGCATTCGCGATCACCGCGGACCCGATCATCATCGCGCTGGGCCTCGGCCTGATCGGCGCGATGTTCGTCCGTTCGCTGACCGTCTACCTGGTCCGTCAGGGCACCCTGAGCGAGTACGTCTATCTCGAGCACGGCGCCCACTGGGCCATTGGCGCTCTCGCGTTGATCCTGTTCTACTCGATCGGCACCCACGTTCCCGAGGTCGTCACCGGCCTCGTCGGCGTCGTTCTGATCGTGGCGGCCTTCATCTCCAGCGTCGTCCGGCGCCGCAACGAGCCCGCCGACGCCAAGGATCACATCGAGATCTGAGTTCGACCGACACCGATACACCACACGGATACACCAACGCGGCACGAGCTCGTCGGCGCCCCCTCTGCACGGGGCGCGTCCGCGAGTTCGTGCCGCGTTGGCGTTCTACCTGTCTCCTACTGCTGCTGCCCCAGCTGCTGGGTGATCTCCTGATTGATCTGCTGCAGTCCGGGCACCGACAGTCCGGGTAGGTGGCCCTGGATGGTCCGGACGATGGAGGTGTCGTTGCGAACCTTCTCGCTCGACTGGATGAGAACCGTTCCGCTGCCGGTGAAGTCGAACTGGCGCTCCTCGCCGGAGTTGATGCCGAATCGCCGGCCGGCGGCGGCGATGAAGGAGTTCACCCACGCCTCGTCGAAGTGATGGCTCGGCGACGGGCAATCAGCCCACCCGACGAGGGCTTCGGGGTCGACGCGCACCGGCGGTTCGGCGAACATCACCGGCCCGTTGGACGACGCGAGGAACTTCCCGGTGCCGATGAGGGTCAGGAAGCCGGGCACGATCGACTGCTGCAGCGACAACTGTGGTTGGAACGCAAGCAGATTGGCGGCCCGGATGGTGAGGTTGCCGTCGTCGAGGTCGTAGGCGTTGATGTTGTAGCCTCGGTCGCCGATGATGAGCTTGCCCTGACCCTCGGCCACCACATAGTCGCCCAGATGCAGCGGAGCCGAGAACTGTTGAGCCACCATGTGCAGCAACTGCCCGGAGAGGCCGTGCGTCAGCGCCGTGAAGTTCATCTGCCCGTAGTAGGCGATCATCGCCCCTTTGGACATGAACCACGGCTGGTTGAGGTCGATACAGAACGAGTAGTCGTTGTCGGCGATGTTGTCGTCGGTCGGCAGGGTCGCCGGATTCCAGATGGTGTTGAGCTGGCTCACAACTTCTCCTCCGATGCCTGTACGTAGACGACGCCTTGCCCGGCGCACTCCAGTTGCATTGCCTCACCGCCGGTTCGGCCGACGTTGCGCCAGCTGACGGTGGATCGCAGGGTGGTGTTGACCTGCCCTGCCGCCCCGACATAGGCCTGGGGGTCGACGGTAACCGGCGGTCGATCCGGTGATACGGGAAGCTCGAAAACCCCTCCGTGGCCGAGGATCACGACCTGCCCGGGCCCCGACAGCTGTGTGGTGAACATGCCCTGCCCGGTCATCGCGCCGGCGGCCGCCGACCGCATCGAGCGCAGCAGTCCACCGCCACCACCGCCACCTCCACCACCCTGCGAGGTGACCGACACGATCGACGCCTGCAGATTCGAGGTGTAGGCAAGTGTGCGTGAGGCCTCCACGCGGATCATCCCGCCGACCGCGCCGACGTCGATGATCTGGACCTCGATCCCACGAAAGCCGTAGTGCACCACGCCTTGTCCCTGGGCGATCATCGTCGACTCGTGCTCACCGGACATCATCCGCCCGGCCATGCCCGCGACTCCACCCATGCCGCCCATACCGCCGGGGGCACCGGCGACCTGGTGCGGTTGGAAGAAGACGTTGCCGGTGTAGAAGAGCATCGCCCCGCGCCGCGCGACGACGGGCCCGCTGCGGCTGATGTCGACCGAGACGACCTTGCTGTTGACCTTCTCGAACATGTCTGCGCTCCCCTATCGCTCGGCCGGTTGGATGGAGACCACGCCGGTACCGTCCCAACGCAGCGAGAACGCCTCTCCGCCACCCTGTCCCAGGGCGCTGCGCCAGCTGACGTCGGTGACGAAGGACTGGCTCAACGCGCCGCGCGCACAGACGAAGGCGTCGGGGTCCACGACGAGCGGATACTGCGGGCTCACCTCGAGGTGGATGAGTGGGCCGCCCTGCGAGAGCAGGGCGATCTGACCGTGGCCGGTGACGGTGGTGGTGAACAGCCCCTGCCCCGCCGTCGCGCCGCGCACCCCGGCGAAGGTGACGTTGGTCTGCAGATTCCCGTTCAGCACCATCAACTGTTGGGATTCGACCTGCAGGGTCTCACCGTTCATCTCGATGATGGTGGTCTCGGCGGCGTTGTGGGCGAAGTACACCACGCCACTACCGGAGGCCTCCATCAGCGACAGTCCCTCACCGGTCGCACGTTGCTTCATCCCGGCGAGGAGCCCGTCGCCACCACCGAAGCCGGCGGACTTGAAGTTGACCTGACCCTCATAGGCGACCATCGACCCCGACAGTGCCCGGACCGCAGTGTTGTTGAGCCGGGCCTCCACCACCCGTTTGGAACGCTGTACGAGCTGCATACGCCACCCCTTCGCGATTGTGCCGTTCGTCCGATACGACACGCCTGTCGAAGAACCTAGTCGATAGCATCGGTGGCGTGCCCAGGAAGTTTGCGAGTAGATGGTTCGGGGCCAGCTCACGCGCACAAGCCGATCTCGGTGCGTACACAACTCGAATGACGTCGGCGTTCCTCGCCTCCGAATCCGCACTCTCTGACATCGACTCCGCGGTGCAGACCGCACACGACCTCGATCCCCGATCCCGCGTCCGAGATCAGTGGATCTCGGTCCGCGAACGCTACGCCCAGGTGACCGCCGAGTATCTCCGACTCTCGGCCGCGGCGGGCGCGCCCGAAGGACCGCGCCCGGGCGTCGAGGAGCTCACACGCTGCACCGACGCGCTGGAAGCGATGACCGAGGAGATGAGCCGCTTCGGGCAGACCCACGCCGCCGAACTCGACCGTGCCCGGCATTCGATCACCGAACTCGGCGTGCTCGAGCAACGCGCACGGGTCGCGGCGACGACGTCGGCGGCCGCACTCGATGAGGCCCCACCCGGACTCCTCGGGCTGCGTACCGTCTCCCGCGCCGCCGACTCGTTGCGCGACGCGACGATCTCGTTCGGCAACGCCGAGGGCATCCGCTCCCGGAAGTCGGCGGCGACGGCAGTGCTCGCCGCCGCCGAACGCGTCGGGTCGGCATTGTCGGACGCTCCCGGCTTCGCCGACCGCGCCCTGCGCGTCATCCGGTCGGTCGACACCCGACGCAGCGCGATCGAGACCCGCCAGGCTCAGATCCCCGACCAACTCTCGGCCCTGCGACGCGAGTTCAGTGGGGACTGCTCGCAGGATCTGCAAAACTCCGACGCCGTCATCCGCGAGCACCTGCGGGCCGCCGACGCCCACCTCGAAACGGCCCGGACCGCTTTGCGCACTATGCCCGACCAGGCCATTGACGATGCGGAAGCCGCCCGCGACGATCTCGACGCCGCCGAGCAGGCTGTCGACGCCGTCGGTGACCGGCTACGACTGCTACGTGAGGTGCGCGCCGATCCGGCGGCCACCGAGCAGCGGGTGCGGTTCCGGTTACGAGACGCACAACACTTCGCGGTCAACAACGCTCTGGTTGACGAATGGGGCTCGGTGCTCGATGCTCAGGCCGACCGGATCTCGAGGGCGCGGGGGGTGCTCGACCGAGTTCACCCCGATTACTGGTCGTATCTGACACAGCTGCGTGCCGTGGACCAGCGCATCGTCGAGATCGTCGACCGCATGAGAGGACAGGTGGCCGCACGATGACCACGACCGCGCCGCGGGATGTCGACTCGACGCACGAAGTCGCCGACTCGACCGAAGTCACCGGCCCGAGGCATTTTCACCAGCTCGCTCCCGACGTCCTCGACCGGCTGTTCCTGCGTCGGCCCGAGCCGATCACGACCCAGTGGTCGACGCAACGCACCGCCGTCGCCCTGGGTGCGACGCTCTACGTTCCGGCCACCCGCCCCGACCTGGCCGAGGTCATCGCACGACGTCATCGCGAGGGCGTCATCTCCATGGTCATCGACCTCGAGGACGCGGTCGCCGATGAGCATTCCGACGAGGCGATCGACGCGACCGTCGCCGCCCTGCGCCAGCTCGACGGCTCCTCGGCCGGACAGATGTTGTTGTTCGTGCGGGTCCGGGAGGTCGCCCAGATCTCCTCCATCACCTCCAAGCTCGAGTCCGCCGGGGCGCTCTCCGGGTTCGTGATCCCGAAATTCAGTGCCGGCGAGGCGGATACGGCGTTGCAGGAGATCAATCGGTCCGCGCGACGTCTGGGCGGTCACCTGTGGGCGATGCCGGTACTCGAATCGGCGGCGCTGGTGCACAGGGAATCCCGTGATGACGAATTAGCCACCATTGCAACAGCTCTCGACG
This sequence comes from Gordonia sp. i37, assembly GCF_002043085.1. NCBI lineage: Bacteria > Bacillati > Actinomycetota > Actinomycetes > Mycobacteriales > Gordoniaceae > Gordonia > Gordonia sp. i37. The sequence goes on from NZ_MVPX01000526.1 coordinate 6,828, forward strand.
ATCACCGCGATCAGGTGCTGGCGGTGCGGATCGGCGCCACCGACATGTGCGGGCTGTTCGGCATTCGTCGCGACCGCGATCTGACGATCTACGACGTGCGGGTGGCGGCCGACGCGATCGCCTGCGTCGTCAACATCCTCGGCCGCGCGGACGGGACCGGTCACGTCATCACCGGGCCGGTGTGGGAGTACTTCGCCGATCACGAGCGCCTTTTCGCCCCGCAGCTGCGCACGACCCCGTTCCGCGATCACGACGCGGTCTGGTTCCGCCAGCAGCTCGTCAGCCGCGACATCGACGGCCTCCTCCGCGAGATCGCTCTCGACCGCGCGAACGGCATGCACGGCAAGACCGTCATCCACCCGGCACACGTCGCACCGGTGCACGCGTTGAGCGTGGTGACCCACGAGGAGTATCACGACGCCGTCGACATCCTGGCCGGCACGACCGGCGGGGTGGCCGCGTCTGCGTACCGCAACAAGATGAATGAGATGAAACCGCACCGCAAGTGGGCCGAGCGGGTGATGGACCGGGCCGCCGCATTCGGCGTCACCGCACCGGGCGTCAACTTCGTCGACCTGCTCACCGCGATGGACGCCGCGTGAGTTCACCGAGCCACATGGGTACCGCCGCGCGGCCTGCGGACTGGGTGACCCAGCAGTTCGGGGTGTCGATGACCGGTACCGACGATCTGGTGATCCTCGGGCTGCGGCGCAACCGTCGCCGGGCGCACCTGTTGGTGTCGACGGTGCTGGGCAAGCACATCCCCACCCCGCCCGCCCGGGTTCGTGGTGCCGCCGACGCCCTCGGCGACGCCGTGATCGAGCTTGTCGGTGCCGACCTCGCGGCGCGTGCCACGGTGCTCGGGTTCGCCGAGACCGCGACCGGCCTCGGACATTGTGTGGCTCACCGCTGTTCGGCGCGACTGTATCTGCACTCCACGCGGCGACACATCGCCGGTGTTCGGGTGTCGGGGACCTTCGAGGAGGGCCACTCGCACGCCACCACCCATCTGCTGCAACCGAGTTCGCCCGAACTGTTGTCACTGGACCCGGCGGCGCCCGTGATACTCGTCGACGACGAGATCTCCACGGGCTCGACCGCCTTACGCGCGATCACCGCGCTGCAGCGGATCACGCCGCGCGGCCGGTATGTAGTGGCGTCACTGGTGGACATGCGTACCGATCCCCAGCGTGCCGAATCCGCGCGCGTCGCAGACGAACTCGGTGTCCGGATCGATCACGTCGCACTCGCTGACGGCAGCATCGAGCTGCCCGAGGGGATCGTCGACGCGGTGTGGGACAGCGTCGCCGACCCGCTCAACCCGGTCGACGAGCGACGTGGCCGCGTCACCGAGATCGCTCTGCCGTGGCCCTCGGGTGTACCCGATGGTGGCCGACATGGGTTCGCGCACAGCGATTCCGAGACTTTCGCTCATGCGGTCGCCGACGCCACCACGGCAGTGGCCGACCACCTCGATCCGGCGCTCGAGGTGGTGGTCGTCGGTCACGAAGAGCTCATGTACCTGCCGCTGTGCCTCGCCGAGGAACTCGACCGGCGCGGTATCCCGACGCGATATCAGACGACCACCCGCTCACCGGCACACGTCCGCGACGTCGACGGTTACCCGCTGCGTCGCGGGTTCACTTTCACCGCACCGGAATCCGACCCGGGGACACCCCGTTTCGTCTACAACCTGGTGCCGGGGGCAACGGTGGTGATGGTCATCGACGCGCCCGCCGACACCGACCTGCTGCGCGCGCCGGGCGGGCTGCTCGACGTGGTGACCGCCGCGGGTCACGACGTGTGCCTGGCGATCCTCCCGACCGGCAAGGGGCTCCGATGACCACACCAGCACCACCGCCGCTGCGCGGGCCCGCGTTCGGGTCGTACGCCCCCGACGAGGTCACCTGGCTGCTGAAGGACCTCTCGCACGTGGCGCTCGAAGGTGAGCTGGCCGAACGTGAGCGTCGCATCCAGTCCGGCGCCGCCCATTACGCCGAGTCCCTGCCGATCGAGTACCAGCCGGGCGCGCAGTATCAGGAGCTGTTCCACACCGCTCTGCGGGAGTCCGCTGCCCGGCTCGCGCACGCCACCGCAGTGGTGAGCGAACTGGTTGTCGCCGAACGTGATCGGCAGCCCACGCTGGTGTCGCTGGCGCGTGCGGGCACCCCCGTCGGCATCCTGATGCGGCGGTGGATACGTTTCGCGCATGGCGTCGACACACCGCACTACACGATCTCCATCGTGCGGGATCGGGGCATCGACACCGTCGCCCTCGACCACATCACCGCACGGCACCGACCCGAGTCGGTGGTCTTCGTCGACGGGTGGACCGGTAAGGGCGCGATCGCGCGCGAGCTCACAGACGCCCTCGACGCCTACGTCCGGGCCGGCGGCGCGCGGCTGACCGACGAACTCGCCGTCCTCGCCGATCCCGGGTCGTGCACCCGCACCTACGGCACCCGCGACGATTTTCTCATCGCCTCGGCGTGCCTGAACTCGACGGTGTCGGGATTGGTGTCGCGCACGGTGCTCAACGCCGACCACATCGGTCCCGGGGAGTTCCACGGCGCCAAGTTCTACCAACACCTCCGGGAGTGCGACGTGTCGAACCTGTTCCTGGATACCGTGTCCGAGCGTTTCGCAGATGTGGAGCCCGATGTCCGGAGGAGTATCGAGCGCATCCTCGACAGTGCCCGAGAGCCGCGGTGGTCCGGCTGGGCGTCGATGGAGCGCCTACGCGACGAGTACGGGGTGTCGTCGGTGAACTTCGTCAAACCCGGAGTCGGCGAGACCACCCGCGTGCTCTTGCGGCGCGTGCCCTGGATGGTTCTCGTCCGCGAACCAAATCTGCCCGAACACCACCACATCCGGGTCCTCGCCGCCGAACGTGGCGTTCCCGTCGAGGTGCGCTCTGATCTGGCCTACTCCTGCGTCGGGCTCGTCAAGGAGGATGCGTGAGCGGCCCTGCTTCCCCGGGACAGTGCGCCACCGGCCTGGTGGCCACCGATCTCGATCGCACCCTGATCTACTCCCGAACGGCGATGGGCGAGAGCCAGTTTACCGACGTCGATCCGGTGTGCGTGGAGATCTATCAAGACGCGCCGCTCTCCTACATGACCCGCCGGGCACACAGCCTGCTGTCGCGGCTCACCGAGCTGGTGCCGGTGATCCCGGTGACGACCCGAACCCCGGCGCAGTTCGGGCGGATCACGCTGCCCGGCAGTCCGTTTCGCCATGCGGTCGTCTCCAGCGGCGGCCGTGTGCTGTGCGACGGCGCCGACGACCCGGCGTGGCGGGCCCGGATCGAGCGACGTGTTGCCGCCACGTCGGCACCGCTGGCCGAGGTGACGGCCGGGCTGGCGGCCCGCATCGACGACGGTTGGGTGCGCTCGCTGCGCACCGCCGACGATCTGTTCTGCTACATCGTCGTCGACCTCGACACCCAGCCTGCGACCTTCCTCGACGACTGGCGCGCCTGGTGCGCGGCCCGCGAGTGGACGGTCTCGCAGCAAGGCCGCAAGATCTATGCGCTGCCGCGCGAGGTCACCAAGTCCGCGGCACTCGCCCACGTCCGTGAGCGGCTCGTCGACGACGGCACGCTGGCCGCCGGGAACGAGGTTTACGCCGCCGGCGACGGCCGCCTCGACATCGACCTGCTCACCTACGCCGACGCGGCCGTCCGACCGTGCCACGGCGAACTCGACCAGATCGGCTGGATGCGCCCCGATCTGACGATCACTGCCGATCCCGGTGCCCTGGGCGGGGAGCAGATCGTCGAATGGTTCCTCGCCCGTGTCGGCGCGGATGCCAGGATGGGGGCATGACCGTACTGACCAAGGGCCAGAACGCACCACTGCCGGGAAGCGAGGCCTTCGTCTCCGTCGACGTGGGAGATCCCGCCGATCTGTCGGCCCTGCTGGTGACCGACACGATGAGGGTTCGCACCGACGCCGACTTCGTGTTCTACAACCAGCCCACCGGACCGGGCGTGGACCTGCAGAATCCGACGAACCGACCCGTGCTGCGGGTCCGGACCGACGCGGTGCCCGCCGACATCCACGCCGTACGCGCGGTGATCACCCTCGACGACGCGTCGTCGAGCTTCGGCCGACTCGGGGCTCCGGTCGCCCACGTGACCGACGCCCGCGGCATCGAGCTGTTCACGTACACGATCGACGGGCTCTCCTCCGAATCGGTGGTGGTGGCGCTCGAGTTGTATCGGCGCGGCGGCGGCTGGAAGGTCCGCGCGGTCGGTCAGGGTTACGCGGGCGGATTCGCCGACCTCGTGCGTGATCACGGCGTCTCGGTCGACGATGCGCCGGCCCCGACGCCGGCCGCCCCGGTGACCCCACCCCCACCGCCAACCGCGCCGACATCCGGATATGCCCCGCCACCACCGGGATTCACTCCGCAGGGTCCCGCGCCGCAGGGATTCGCCCCGCCACCTCCGCCGCCGCCGACTCCCCCGGCACCGGCGCCGCCCAGCGCGCCCGGCGAGGTCAGCCTGACCAAGAATCGGCGCGTGGATCTGTCCAAGGGCCAGAAGGTGTCGCTGCGCAAGGACGGTGGCGTCGCACTCACCCGCATCCGGATGGGCCTCGGATGGGACCCGATCAAGCGCGGTGGGTTCTTCGGCGGACGTCAACGCGACATCGACCTCGACGCCTCGGTGCTCATGTTCAGCCGCGGGCAGGTCGCCGACGTCGTCTATTACGGCAGCCTGCGCAGCGACGACAACTCGATCGTGCACTCCGGCGACAATCTGACCGGTCAGGGCGAGGGCGACGACGAGGTGATCAACGTCGATCTGACCGCGATTCACCCGGCCATCGACAATCTCGTCTTCACCGTCACCTCGTATCAGGGGCAGACCTTCCAGGAGGTCGACAACGCCTACTGCCGCCTCGTCGATGAGACCACGGGCGCCGAGCTGGCCCGGTTCACGCTTGCCGGCGGGATGGCGTTCACCGGGGTGACGATGGCGGTCATCTCCCGTGAGAACGGGGAGTGGAAGCTGCGCGCGATCGGTGACGGATTCCAGGGCAAGACCCCGCGCGACGCGGTGCCGCACGCGGCACGCCATCTGGCCTGACGCACGCGATCCGGCGTGACGTCAGTCCGTCGGGCCGTACATCGCGCCGTACCACAGCGCGGTCATGGTGGCGATCGCCGTCTCGTCGTCGGGCGCCTCGACACCGATATCGCCCTTGCCCGCCAGCCATGTCCAGCAAAAGGATTCGAGCATCGAGATGATCGCCGACGCCATCGTCGGCAGGTCGATCCCGGCCAGGTGGCCGGTCTTGCGGGCACGCTTGAGATGCGTCATGACCCCGCGCATCCCGACCGCGCGCATCTCGCGCGCCCGTTGCGCGTACCTCTCGTCGGTCATCGCCATCTGCGTCAGCCCGATCATCTCCGGCAGATGCTGGCGCGACGTCGTCCAGTACGCGGTGACCGCACCGCGCACACTCTGGTACGGGTCGTCGGACATCGCGGCCATCGACTGCTCCATCACCTCACCGGTGAACTGGTCGAGGAGGGCGTCGAGTAACTGCGCCTTGTTCTCGTAGTAGTTGTAGAACGATCCCGGCGAGCGACCGGCCGCGCGCGTGATGTCGGCGATCTTGGCGTTGAAATAGCCCTGCTCGGCAAACACCTCGCGGGCGGCGTCGAGCAGCGCCCCCTCGGTGCGCTCACCCTTGCGCTTGGTCGCCATCGCCGCTCTCTCTGTGTCCGTTCATGCCGTGGTCACGCCGCGCGTGAATCCGGATTGGAGATTACGGGACCGGCCGATCTGACCGTAACCGAACGCGGAACTGTTTCTAAATCTAGACTCAGTTTCAGAATCAACATGTTCGGAGGTTCCGCCATGACCGCACAGGCCATCATCCACGACAGCATCGATGCCGCGGTCCGTCGGCGCGCCCGCGAGCACGCCGACGACATCGCCGTCGTCGACCCGTATCGCCACCTCACGTGGAGCGCTCTCGATGCGGCCGCCGATCGGCTGGGCGC
>NZ_MVPX01000527.1:0-10855 GCF_002043085.1 Gordonia sp. i37
TGGGACCGAATGTCGCCGCGTATCCGATCACCGTGCTGGCCGCGTGGCGCCGTGGCGCGTCCATCGTCGGGCTCAATCTCCGTCTGCCGACATCGGATCTCGCCGCGATGACGCGGGCGGTGCGTCCCGCCCATCTGGTCTACGAGGCGCACTATTCGGAACTTGCTGCCGCCCTGGATGTTCCGAGCCGGACCGGGGTGGCCTCCGACGACGTATCGTGGCCACCAGTTGTGTCGGCGGGTGGCGCCGGGGTCGACCGTGCGGCGATGGATACCGACGCCGACGACGAGGCGCTGATCTACTTCACCTCGGGATCGACCGGACATCCGAAGGCGGTGCCGTTGACCCGCGGCGCGATCGAGGCGACGCTGCCCTATGCGGCCGTCCATCGCTTCGACGAGAACTCCCGAGCGCTGGTGATCCCACCGAACTTCCATGCTGCCGGGGCAACCTGGGCCAACTACGGCATGTACATCGGGATGCGGCTGGTCTACATCGCCGACACCTCTCCGGCCGGCATCGCCGATGCCATTGAGGAGCACGGCATCACCCATACGCTGATGGTGCCCACCCTGATCCACTCGCTTCTCGGCGAACTCCGCGAGCACCCCCGTGCGCTTCCGTCGCTGCAACACGTCGGCTACGGCGCCTCGTCGATCACCCAGCAACTGCTCGGTGACGCCATCGGACTCCTCGGCTGCGAGTTCGCACAGGTCTACGGCCTCTCCGAAACCGGTGGCGGCGTGACCTTTCTGGAGGTCGATGATCACCTGGGCGATCACCCCGAGCGACTGTCCTCAGCCGGAAAACCGGGTGCCGGTATCGATGTCGAGGTCCGCGATCCGGACGGGTCGGTACTCGCGGCCGGCGCGTCCGGCGAACTGTGGTTTCGCTCGCCCTGTGTGACCCGTGGCTATCTCGACAATCCCGATGCCACTGCGCGGGTGCTCGTCGACGGCTGGTTCAACACCCGTGACATCGGCTTTCTCGACGACGACGGCTACCTGTATGTGCAGGGCCGTTCGGACGACATGATCTGCACCGGTGGGGAAAACGTCCACCCGCCGGTCGTCGAGGAGGTCCTCTCTGCGATGCCGGGTGTCGAGGAATGTGCGGTGTTCGGCGCACCCGACCCGCATTGGGGCCAACGGGTGTGCGCGGCGGTGGTCGCCACGGAACCGATCAGCGAAGCCGACGTGATCGCCTGGTGCACCGAGCGTCTCGGGCGTTTTCAGGTACCCAAGTCGGTGGTGTTCCTCGACGAACTGCCCCGCACGGCGACCGGGAAGGTCAAGAGGTCGGCGTTGAGTGTGTGATCGACCGCGTGTGGGATCGACCGAGTGTCACACCAGATCGGTTGTCACCGCGACCATTTCGGCATTGATCGCCACATCGTATGAATACTGCGATATTCCGTCCTTGTCTTACATGGATGGCAGACCTAGCGTGGCAGAGGTATGGGGTGGATCACAGCTGAGAGGTCGCACATGTCCACATTCGTTCTCGTCCACGGTGCTTGCCACGGCGGATGGTCCTGGCGACCGGTCGCCGAGATCCTGCGCGAACAGGGCCACACCGTCTACACGCCGACGTTGCCGGGACTCGGCGCCGAGGACGCCCGCGCGGACGTTCGATTGTCGGATTCCGTTGCAGCGCTCGTTGATTACGTCGAGACTCGGGACTTGCACGACATCGTCCTCGTGGGGCACAGCTGGGGCGGGTTCCCGGTGTCCGGCGCTGCCGCGGCGATCGCCGATCGGATCGAGCGACTCGTCTACTGGAGCGCGTTCGTTCCGCTCACGGGCGAATCACTGATCGATCTGTGCCCGCCCGCCTACGGCGACATGTTCCGAGCCTCGGCCCAGTCGTCGCGGGACAACTCGGTGATGTTTCCCTTCGAGGTATTCGCAGGAGCGTTCATGCAGGACGTCGGCGCCGAGGTTCAGCGGGTGATCCACCCGCTCCTCGAACGCCAGCCGTTCCACACCATGAATGACTCGCTCGACCTCGATGACTGGGCGCGGCTGGCACTTCCCTCGGTGTATCTGCTCGCTGAGGACGACTTGGCGCTGCCCCCAGGCGAATACGGCTGGGAACGCTTCGCCGGGCGCCTCCCCGAGGGCTCACCGATGCTGCGGACCCCCGGTAGCCACGAAGCACAACTGTCGTCGCCCGCCACACTCGCCGCGAGCTTTGTCGAGGCGGCGACGGTGCCACTGCAACCGAAGGTGTCCTCTGCTCGGCGGTAGCCGAGGCGGAGGAGTGAGACGTGCACAGCCCACGCATCGCGATCATCGGCGCAGGAATCGGCGGCCTGACGCTGTCACTCGCGCTTCGTCGCCATGGCATCGCCAGCGAGATCTACGAACGCACCGAGGAATTGCGGGAGGTCGGTGCAGCCGTCGCGCTGTCGGCGAACGCGACGCGCTTCTATGAGGGTCGGCTCGAACTCGGTGACCGATTCGCGAAGGTGTGGGCCGAGATTCCCGAACTGATCTTCCGCGACGGCCGCTCCGGCGAGGTCATCGGCCGGCACTACGGCGGCGAGGAGTACCGCCGCCGTTACGGCGCGCCCTACGCCGGCGTGCACCGGGCCGATCTCCAGGCCATCCTGTCGGAGGCAGTGGGTCCCGACACCCTGCATCTCGCCCGCACGCTCACCGACATCGACGACAGCGGTACCGAGGCGGTTCTGACCTTCGACGACGGCTCTACCGCCGCAGCCGATCTCGTCATCGGTGCCGACGGCGCCCACTCCACCGTTCGACGACTCGTGCTCGGCTACGACGACGCCCTCTACTCGGGCTGCTCCGGCTTTCGCGGCATCGTCGACCCGTCGCACCTACGGTCGCTACCCGACCCGGAGGCCATTCAGTTCTGGATGGGGCCGGGTGGACACCTGCTGCACTACCCGATCGGATCCGGCGCACACAATTTCCTGCTCGTCGAACGGGGCCCGGCACCGTGGCCCTACCCTGCCTGGACTGCGCCGGCCACTGATTCCGAACGGATGAAGCACTTCTCGGGCTGGCATCCGGCGGTGACGGAGATGGTCGAGGCGGCCCCTGTCGGGGATCGCTGGGCGTTGTTCCACCGCCCGCCGCTCGCGCGATGGAACCACGGCCGCATCACGCTACTCGGCGACGCCGCGCACGCCCTCGTCCCGCACCACGGTCAGGGCGCCAACCAGTCCATCGAGGATGCCATCGTCCTCGCCGACCAACTCGCCGCGGGCACCGATCTCGACGCCGCGCGCGCCGGCTACGAGGACCTCCGTCGAGACCGCACCCGGCGGGTGCAGTACGCCTCGATCACCACCGCCGACGTGCTCCACCTGCCCGATGACTCGCCACTTCTCCACGGGCGCAACGCCCGTCTGGGAGCACCCGGCTTAGCCGCTCGCCATCTCGACTGGATTCACGGCTTCTTTGCCTCCCACTCCTGAGGTCACGAGGTCCAGGCATCCGTCCAACACCGCACGGTCGTAGTACTCCGCCGGGGTTCCGCCCGCCACCGCGAGGGTTCGAGCGTGCCGAAAGTGGAGGTGCGCGTCGTGTTCCCAGGTGAATCCGATACCTCCGCTGACCTGGATGAGTGAGCTCGACGCCGCCAGATAGGTCTCACCGGCCGCGGCATGCGCCAGTGATGCGAGGTGCACCGCGGTATCGGGGTCGGCAAACGTCGCACGGTCCAGCGCCGCGGCGCCCGCGGTCACCAGTCCGCGGGCACCGACCACGTCGACCGCGGTCTGCGCGCACCGGTGCGCAATGGCCTGATAGCTGCCGATCGGGTGGCCGAATTGCTCTCGCACTCCGGCGTATTCGACCATCAACGACACACATCCTTGAGCCCCGCCGACCTTCTCGGCGGCCCGCAGCAGCGTCGACGCATCGCGGAATCGTTGCAGCGCAGCATCATCGCCGGGCTCGGTGATGAGCAGGGCCGGCGCACCGGTGACGGTCACATCGGCGCGCGGCAGTGCGAAGTCGACGGTGCGTCGGGATCTCCGGTCGGCGGAGTCGTCGAGTATCACCAGCGCGGCGGCAACGCCGTCGTCGGTGCGCACCTCGGCGACCGCGAGCCCGGCAACAACACCGTGCGACACTGCCGAGAGCACACCGGTCGCCGCGCCGGCACGCCAGAGCGGAAGAGATTGTGGCTCTGTGACTTCGGTGTCGAGAGTCGACCCGGGGACGACCATACCAGCGAGCAGACCCTCGATTGTTCCGGTGAGGTCGACGGCATCATTGAGGCCACCGAGCGCGCCCTCACCGAGCGCGCCCTCACCCAGAGCGCCCTCACCCAGAGCGCTCTCACCCAGGCCCCCCTCACCCAGCGCCCAAGTCGCGAGCACGGCGGCCCGCACCGGCCCGGGATACAGGGCGGCTCCACACTCCTCGACGGCGGCCACCAAGCAATCCAGACCCAACCCCAGACCACCCCACCGCAGCGGCATACCCAAGCTGCACAGCCCGACGTCCGTGGCGAGCGTCCGCCAGCCGCTCTCGTCGAATCCACTCGGCTGCCGGCCATCCCTGGTGCGGCGGACCTCGTCGAGACCGGGTCGGGTCGCGAAGTAGTCGCGCAGGGCGGCACGCACCTCGTCCGGCGAGATGTCGGGTGTGGTGCCGGCCGGACGGGAGCTGTTCAGAGACTCGTCCATGACCGCTCGCCCAGCCACTCGGTGATGGTGTCGACCGCCTTCTTCAGGTACGGCAGCTGGGCACGACCCGAATAGTAGTGGGTGGCACCGACAATGGTGTGCATCTGCTTGTCCGGGTGGCCGACGGCGTCGTAGAGACGTTGAGTGTGGCTTGGCGTGCACGCGTTGTCGGCGCTGTTGCCGAGTACCAGCGTGGGCACGGCCAAATCGGCGGCACACCGCGGCCCATCGCCATTGGCGTCGTCGAAACTCCACTGCGACAACCAACTCCGCAAAGTGGTGAAGCGGGCCAGGCCCACCGGACCCATGTTGACGATCCTCGGGTCGCCGAGGTAGCAACCCGGTTCACGATCGTTGGGGTCCTGGGTGAGGTCGAGCCACCGGGGGTCGGCCATCGTGCCATGCACGACGAATCCCCGCTCCATCAACGGTTCTCCCTTGGCCCGCAGATCGTCGAGCTGCTCACGCACCCACGCCGTGATGCGCCGGTTCCGGTCGATCTGGGCCGCACGGTATCGGGTGACGAAGTCGTCGGTGTACGGCGGCTGATTCGGGTTGTTCGGGTTGTAGAGATCGAGTTCGGGATCACGCTTGTCGGGATCGGTCTCATCGAGGATCGACGGGTCCGTCCATTCGGTGAGCGTGCCGTGCCTGCTGACGTGCGCGGCGAGCAACATCATCCCGTCCGCCGCAGGCAGGTCGAGTTGCGTCAGATCGGGCGGCTCGCCGGCGGGGGTCGCGGTGACCGTCGCATGTTGCGCCTGCTGCTGGTAGTACAGCGACAACGCTCCGCCGCCACTCCACCCGGCGAGAACGACATTGCGGTACCCGAGCCGATCGCGGGCATCGGCGACGCACGCGCCGAGATCCTGGACGACCTTCTCCATGATCAACGCGCTGTCGACACCCCGGTAGCGGCTGTTGCAGTAGATGACGTGGTGGCCGGCGCGAGCGAGCGCATTGGTCATCGGTAGATAGGCTCCACCGCCGATGGGGTGCATGAACACGATAACGGTGTCCGAGCTGATTCCCTTGGGCTGCAACAGATAACTCTCGAGTACCACGCTCTCGGTGACACCGCCGTAGGTGTCCCGGTAGGCCGAGGTGTCGTCGAAGACGACGAGATAGGGGATGCGGTCGTAGTCGAATCTGCGCGCCGTCGAATCCGTGGGGCTCATACCTGTGCCTCCGCGGCGACCTCGGCGGCAGCTGCGGCCGTCATCACCGGGGTGGCGATGAGCCGAAGACGTGTGTCGATCGCGATGACCTGCCATTCGACGCGTTGGTCGACCTCGAATCGGCGCCGGGCTCGTTCGCGCGCACGCTCGGGGATGCCGTGGTGGATTCCTTGTGGCGCATGCGAAATCAGACCAGGCGGCATGTCGATGCCGAAGACGCTGCCGCCGTGATAAAAGGCGATCTCGTCGAAGTCGGTGTTGCGGTGATACCAGGGCAACCGTTCGGTGCCCGGGCGGCCTTCGACGGGTCGGGGCAGGAAGTTCATCACGTACACGCCGGTGGCCTGCATGAACAGATGCACCGTCGGTGGCAGATGCACCGTCTCGGAGGTGATCACGTCGTAGTCCTCGATGTTGAAGGTGAATGCGAAGTTGTCTCCGCGCCAGCCTTCGACGTCGAGCGGGTTGAACGGGTAGAAGAGCGACGTGGCGCCCTCACGCTGCCGGAAGCGCACCTCGTACTCTTCGCGCCCGTCGTCGGGGAATACCTCCGCCTCGGGCACGACCACCAACGACGGGTCGAACGGGAAGAAACGTCCCAGCACGCCGGCGTCGGGGACCCGGTACTCCTCGGTGGCCTCGATGATCAGGAAGTGGCAGCGATCGTCGGGGATCTGCCGGAAGGTGGTGCCCTTCGGGAGGTAGACCCAGTCGCCCGGGCGGTAGGCCAGTCGCCCGAATTCGGTCTCGAAATGACCGGTGCCGTCGTGGACGAAGATCAACTCGTCGCCATCGACGTTGCGGGTGTAGAAGGGCGCCACGGTGTCTCGACGCGACAACGAGATCCGACAATCGGCGTTGTAGAACATGAGCAGCGGCTCACCGGCCGGATCGATCTGATCGGTCGGCGTCAGATCCGTTGTCGCGCGGTCGACCCCGGCGAGATCTCCGACGGCACGGTACTGCGTCGGGTCGTTGCGGCGGTACAGGTGTGCGGTTCGCCCGGTGAACCCGTAGCGGCCGAGCTCGTCGTCCTTGAGGTCCTCGACGTCGCGGTGAACCTGACGAGGCGTCCGGCCCTTGCGGTGGGTGATGAACGACTCCATCTCGACACTCCTTCGTGGGTGGTGCGGCACGGTCGTGCCGGAAACTATCGGCGGGGCAACCCGAGTCCGCGGTGAGCGATCACGGAGAGCTGGATCTCGTCGGTGCCACCGGCCAGGTGCAGGGCGGGAACGCCCAGGATGAACTCCGACCACGCGAAGGTGTCGGGGTCACCGTTGTCGACGAATGCCCGTTCCCCGAGCACTTCGGTAGCCAGACGGGCGATCTCGTCGGCGGCGCGGACCATCAGCAACTTGAGCACCGATCCGCTGACCGGCGCCATCCGGTGGCTCCACGATCCGGGGCTCAGCCCGGCCGCGGCACGCATGGCGGTCACGGCGGTCACGGTACGCGCGATCTGCGGCCGATGGACCGGATCCGCCTCGGCGTCGAGGCGGCGCACCAACTCGACGAGCCGCGTCATCACGACCGGCGTCAACGGTCCACCGGGTCCGCTCATCGTCGACCGCTCGCTACCCAGGCTCGTCGAGGCCACCGCCCAGCCCTCACCGATCCCCCCGATCCGGCGGCTGTCGGAGACCCGGACCCCATCCAGAAAGACCTCGTTGAACGCCGCTCCACCGGTCATCTGCCGGATCGGGCGCACCGTGATCCCTGGGGCGTGCATGTCGAGCAGGAACATGGTGAGGCCGGCATGTTTGGGCGCCTCGGGATCGGTGCGCACCAGGGCCTCGCCGACGTCGGCGAGATGGCCCATCGAGGTCCACACCTTCTGACCGGTGATCACCCAGTCGTCACCGTCACGCACCCCACGGGTGGTCACCGACGCGAGGTCCGATCCGGCGCCGGGCTCGCTGAACAGCTGGCAGCCGATCAGATCGCCCCGGAACAGCGCGGGCAGCACGGAGTCGCGCAAGTGCGCGGGCGCGTGTCGGAGCAGGGCCGGCGCGACGATGTTCAATCCGACGAAAAGCGCTTCCCTGGAAGGGAATCCGAGCTCATCGAGGACGTTCTCCAAGACCTCGTCGTGTGCCGCGGACAGCCCGAGGCCGCCGAGGTCGACCGGCCCGCCGGGCCATGCGACACCCGCGTCGAACAGCGCCCCCTGCAGTCGGCGCATCCGCGCGACCACCTCCTCGTGACCCGCACGAAGCTCTTCTACCGCCGCGATCCGGTCGCCTCCGAAATCATCGGTGACGGGATCTTCTGCGGCAGAGCAGAACTCACCGGTCAGGTCTGCAAGACGACGTCGCAGATATCGGGCGAAGGCGTCGAGCCCTGTGGGAATCCCGGTGAGCGTCATGCCAATCCCGCGAGCTCCAGAGCCGCGCGCTTGGCCTTGTCCATGTCGTAGTGTTTGCGTGCCACCAGACGTTGCGCGTACAGCCCGCCGCCGGACTGCAGCATCGTCACCAGCTGCCAGCCACCGTAGGCGTCGGCGGTGAAGTCGCGGATGGCGTGGAACAGTCTGGTGCGGTAATCGCCGTCGATGCCGTCCTTGGTGCGCATGTACTTCCTGATCAGCGGGCCCACCTCGTCGTTGTCGAGGTCGGCGGTCGACGGTGCGGTGAGGATCGAGCCGCCGCCGATGTCATGGAGATGTCGCACCATCAGGCTGTAATCGGCTGCGGCGTAATGCTTCGCGGCATTGGTGTAGAGCTCGCTCGGGAAGTACCAGCCCTCCGGGCTCTCCTCGGCGTTGGCGATCGCCGCCTCGAGGCCGGACCGGACCATGGTGGCGTAGATGACCATTTCGGCGATCTTCTCGCGAATGTGGTTGATGCGTTCGGTGCCGTTGGCCTCGGCGATCAGCTGCGCCAGCCCGACGAGTTGATCGGCGAACTCCGACATGTGGGCGGTTCCGCCGAGACGCTCCCACAGTCCGAGCGCGTGGGCGAAGGTCGCCGAATGGCCGACCTGGCCGTCGAGGAAGACCCGCTCGGCGGGGACGAAGACGTCGTCGAAGATGATGAAGCCCTCGGGCATATTGTGTTTCGCGCTGACCGGGAAGTCGCCTTCGCGCTCACGGGGTGCGTAGCTGGTGTTGACGATGCGCACGCCCGGCGCGTTGACCGGCACCGCGCACGCGATCGCGTAATCCTCCTCGCCCGGTTTCATGTTCTTGGTGGGCATGACGACGAGTTCGTGACAGACCGCCGCCGACGAGATGTGCAGTTTGGCGCCACGGATGACGACCCCGTCGGGGCGGCGCTCGACGATCCGCGTGTAGACGTCGGGATCCTCCTGCGCCCCCGGCGGCAGCCGACGGTCGCCCTTGGCGTCGGTGATGGCCTGCACGCAGCGCAGGTCGTTGCGCCGGCAGTAGTCGAAATAGTCCTCGATACGTGCGGACGCCTCGGGGTGATCGGCGCGCATGCGGGCGGCCGCGGTCAGCAGCGCGAGTAAGCCCTGGCTGGTGGTGACGGTGACCATGTCCCAGTGCAGCAGGTCCGACAGCAATTCCTTGAGTTGGGCAGGGCTGCGCGGGATGTCGAAGTACGGACCGCTCGCATCATCGCCCGGCCGGTAGTAGTCGGCGTAACCCTGGCCCACGAGTTCGATGGCGGTGGCGAATTGCGGGTGCCGGGAAAGGTCCTTGACCTGCTCTCCCTCGGCGAAGATCCGGCGACCGTCGTCGAGGGACGCGACGTAGGAGTCCCTGGTCATCATCGCCATGTGAGGCCTCTTTCGGGGTGAGGGGATTGGGCGCGCGAGTTCGGCTCGACTTTTCTGATGCTAGATTCAGATTCAGAAATATACAAGCGCTTGTATGCAGGCCGTTGCACCTGCACGCCGAGTGGGTGAGGCTGGTTGTCATGACCGTGCAGGTACGCCCTGCGACGCATTTCGACGACGTCGCCACCATGGTCGGGCCGAAGCGTCCCGACGCCAACGTCTGCTGGTGCCTGAGCTATCGAATCCCCAACGCCCTGAACCGCACCCTGGCGAAGCAGGAGCGTGGACACTACGTCCGGAAACTCTGTGCTGCCGATCCCCCGCCGGGTGTTCTTGCCTACCTCGACGACGAGGTGGTCGGCTGGGCTGCGATCGCCCCACGCGCGGAGACCACCTTCGCGACGAACCGCAGGATCCCCCACGTCGACGACCTCGACGTCTGGTCACTGTGGTGTGTCCGAATCCGGCCGGGTTACCGCAAGACCGGGCTTGTGCACCCCCTCATCGCCGGTGCCGTCGAGTTCGCACGGGATCGGGGCGCACCCGCGGTCGAGGCGTACCCCGTGGACAACCGCGGCGCACGCGTCGACCTCACGATGGCCTACGTCGGCACCCGCGCCATGTTCGAGACCGCCGGTTTCGTCAAGGCTTCCGACACGACGTCGGTGCTCAACGGCTTTCCGCGGATCATCATGCGATTGCCGCTGGGGTGAGGGTGTGCCGTGGCCCGGATACTTTTCGGCGCAAGGGGTCTCGAGGCTCCGTCGCTATCGCTCCTACGCACCTCGACCACCGGGAGGACAGCCTCGTCGCCGGCACTCCTGCGCACCTCGACCACCGGGAGGACAGCCCCGTCGCTGGCGCTCCTACGCATCTCGATCACCGGGAAGACGACCACCCGTTCCGTCGGTCACGGGCCCGTTTTCCCGATGGTCGAGGTGCGAGCCGCGTGCGGCGAGCCTCGAGACTGCTTGCCCCGTGGCTGGTTCCAGCTCACCCCGACGAGCGAAGAGCATCCAGCGAGCAGTCGGGGACGTGAATCCAGTCCTCCCGCAGCGCCACCGATCGGTCGGCGTCGTCCGGCATACGAGTGCGCCCCAGCTGCGCCGCACGGGCGATGAGTGCGGTGACGACGGCATCGAAGGCGTTGTCGTCACGGCACATGAGCGCGCGGTGATCGCCGAGATCGAGCCACCCGGCCGCGTCCTGCAGCGCCGACACGAGATCGGCCAGCGACTCCCGGTTAGCCGCGGTTAGCCGCCCGCTTGTAGCC
>NZ_MVPX01000528.1:0-1560 GCF_002043085.1 Gordonia sp. i37
TGCGGGATACGCCTCCACCGCCCAGCCGGCCACACGGTCGACGACGTCGAGGTCGGCCAGTAGCCCGGCACAGCGGAACGCGACATGGGCGATCTGATCGGCGGACACGCTCAACGGTCGCCCCAGTCCGTGCTCGACGAGAAACCGGTCGGTACGCCGAAATGCCAAGGGACGTCGGCGGTCGATGGCGTCGAGCCCGCTGCCGGTCGGCGTCGCGCCGCGGTGGTGGGCGACGACGAAGTCGACGAACTCCTCGGGCCACCCGAACGGCGAATCGATCCCCACCCGCGCCGACCCGGCCACCAGGGCCCGGATCGTCGCATCGTCGGCGGGGGTCACCAGCTCAACAAGCCGCGCGACGTCTGCCGACCAGTCGATCACCGCGACCGCGGTCGATGCCGGTGCGGCCGCGAGATCGACTCCAGCGGTGCGTGTCACACGTGTGACCGGTCGAACGGCACTCAGGCCATCGAGCCGTCGAGGAACTCCGCGTAGGCGGGCAGATCGAGCTGACCGTGGCCCGACAATCCGATGACGACGACCTGCTCGGTGGGATCGTCGGCGACGTGGGCCGCGGCTGCGGCGATGGCATGCGTCGACTCCGGCGCGGGCACGATGCCCTGCGTCCGCGCGAACTGGACGCCGGCCTCGAAGGCCTTGCGCTGGGCGATCGCGATGCCCTGCACGAGTCCGAGTTCGACGGTGTGGCTCAGCGCGGGCGCCATGCCGTGGTAGCGCAGGCCACCGGCGTGGATCGGGTCCGGCACGAAATCCATTCCGAGCGTGTGCATCTTGAGCAGCGGGGTCAGTCCGGCGACGTCACCGTGGTCGTACCGGTACTCACCCTGCGTGATCGACGGGCAGGCGGCTGGTTCGGCGGCAACGATCCGCGGATTCGACCGTCCGGCCAGCTTCTCCCGCAGGAACGGGAACGAGAGACCGGCGAGGTTCGATCCGCCTCCGGCGCAACCGAAGACGACGTCGGCGCCACCCGGCTCGACGCCGGCGAGCTGCTCGACGGCCTCCTGGCCGATGACACTCTGGTGGAGCACAACGTGATTGAGGACGCTGCCGAGCGCATACCGGGTGTCGTCGTGGGTCGCGGCGACCTCGACGGCCTCGCTGACCGCCATCCCCAGGCTCCCGGTGGTGTTCGGGTCCTTGGCGAGCATCGCGCGGCCGGCCTCGGTGAGGTCGGACGGACTCGGGTGCACCGTCCCTCCGTAGGTCCGCATCAGATATCCGCGGTACGGCTTGGAATCGTAGGACGCGCGCACCTGCCACACCTCGACGTCGATGCCGAACTGCGCTCCGGCGAAGGCCAGCGCGCTACCCCACTGGCCCGCCCCGGTTTCTGTCGTCAGTTTGCGCACTCCGTCGACGGAGTTGTAATAGGCCTGCGCGACAGCCGAATTGGTCTTATGACTGCCGACCGGGCTGACGCCCTCGTACTTGACGTAGATCCGCGCACCGGTGTTCAGCGACTCCTCGAACCGTCGCGCGCGAATCAGCGGCGACGGCCGCCACATCCGGTAGATCTCCCGGACCGGCTTTGGGGTC
>NZ_MVPX01000529.1:0-11740 GCF_002043085.1 Gordonia sp. i37
CTCGGTCGACACCTCTTGAGCGATCAGCCCTGCCGGGAAGAGCGCGGCGAGATCGTCGGGACCGACCGGCTCCTTGGTGCCCGGGTGCAGGTGCGGCGGGATCGGCTCGTCGAGCTCGGCTGCCAGGTTGTACCAGTGCGTCGGCACGTCCACGGTGATCAGATCCGGGCTGGTGGCATCCACGTGCGTCGTCATGGCTGACAACTGTAGCGGGCCCGCGCACGACAAGTTGCCGGGTCGTCGGACGCGCAACTCTGCGAGATTGCGTAGAGTTTGCTATGTTCAATTTTCAATCAGTTGTACTCACGCCGTGAGTACTGGCGACAAGGGGAGGTTGTTGACGTGCACAAGAAACTTGTGGGCCTACTGGTGGCACTGGCTGCCGTGACCGGGCTGCTACTCATCGGGGGCGGGCACGCGAGTGCGGCTGACGTTCAGGACACACCGACACGTGTGTGGGTGGGCTTCACCCCCGCCGAAACCAAGCAGATCGCGGCCAGCGGCGTCGAGTCGATCTTCGACACCCCGCAGCTGCGCCCGTACTGGTACGCCAACCCGGACCGCGACTCCCGGTACAAGACGTTCTACGTCCCGGGTAAGGGCTACGTCGTCTACACCAGCGCCCAGGCGATGGTGAGGGAGGCGGCGAGCCACCCCAACGGCCGAGTCTGGGTGTCGTACAACAAGACACTGCCCAAGCCGCTGACCTTGTGGACCGAGTTCTGATCCAGTGACGATCTGATCGAGTGACTTTCTGATCCACTGACGCTCGGATCCAATGACGGGCAACGGCACCCGGCGAGACGTTCGCCGGGTGCCGTTGCCGTTTCCGAAGAGGGCACGCCCCGGATCAGCTCCAGGTCCAGTCCCGGACCTCGGGGAGGTCTTCGAAGTGCTCGCGCACGTAGTCGGCGTGCCGGGCCAGTTGCGTGCGGCAGTACTCGGCGAGTTCGCCGCCCTTCTCCGGGGCGCGTCGCGAGCGGCGCAGCGCCTCGAGAACCAGGTGATAGCGACTCATCTTGTTGAGCACCACCATGTCGAACGGTGTTGTCGTGGTGCCCTGTTCGGAGAATCCGCGGACGTGGAACCGCCCGGGATGAGTGCGGCCGTGCACGAGCTGATGTACCGCGCGCGGGTAGCCGTGGAAGGCGAAGACGACGTCGGTGTCGCGGGTGAACAGGTCGATGAACTTCTCCTCGGACAAGCCGTGCGGATGATCGTTCTGCGGCAGCAGCACCATCAGGTCCATCACGTTGACCACCCGTGTGCGCAGGTAGGGCACCCACTCGCGGAGCAGTTGTGCGGCCGCGAGGATCTCCGGGGTCGGGACGTCCCCGGCGGCGGCGAGCACCACGTCGGGCGGTGCGGCGTCGTCGAACCCGTCGTCGGCGGACTCGGTGCCGGCCCACTCCCAGATCGAGGCGCCCGCGGCGGCCTGCTCGTTGGCCTCATCGAGGGTCAGGTATTGCAGATGCGGCTGTTTGTCGACGACGAGAACGTTGACGTGATCGCGGCTGCGGAAGCAGTGATCGGCGATCGACAACAGCGAGTTGGAGTCCGGCGGCAACCACACCCGCACGACCCCCGGCGACAGCGGCAACACCAGGTCGATGAGCCCGGGACCCTGATGGGAGAAGCCGTTGTGGTCGTTGCGCCAGCACGTGGACGTCAGCAGGATGTTGAGCGAGGCGACCGGCTCGCGCCACGGGAGTTCGGCGGCGTGTTGGAGCCACTTGGTGTGTTGCACGACCATCGACGCGCTCACCATGGCGAACGCCTCGTAGGTCGCGAACAATCCGTGCCGCCCCGACAACGTGTAGCCCTCGAGCCAGCCCTGGCACAGGTGCTCGCTGAGAACCTCCATCACCCGCCCGGACGCCGAGAGCCCGTCGTCGAACTCGGTGGTCGGGAGCTGCCAGCACCGGTCGGTGGCCTCGAAGACGGCACCGAGGCGGTTGCTCGACGTCTCGTCCGGGCAGAACAACCGGAAGTTGCCGCCGTCGTCGGGAGTCCCGTTCTCCCGGTAGATTTCGCGCATGAACTCGCCGAGCACGCGCGTGGTCTCGTGCAGGACCACGCCCGGCGACTCGATGTCGAGGGCGTAGGACGAGATCGGCGGCAGACGCAGGGGGCGGAGCAGCCGGCCCCCGTTGGCGTACGGGGTGGCGCCCATCCGCAGATCACCCTTCGGCGCGAGCGCGCGGATGGAGTCGACGACGCCGCCGTCCTCGTCGAACAGCTCCTCGGGCTTGTAGGACCGTAGCCAGTCGGAGAGGATCGCCAGATGTTCCGGGTTCTCCCGGACCCCCGACAGCGGCACCTGATGCGCCCAGTGCGTGCCCTCGATCTTCTTGCCGTCCACGAACTTCGGGCCGGTCCAGCCCTTCGGCGTCCGCAACACGATCGCCGGCCATGCGGTGTCCGGGCGCGGGCCGTCGCCGCGCGCGGCGGCCTGGATCTCCCGGATCGTGCGATAGGAGTCCACCAGCGCCGTGTGCAAGGCGGGGAACACCTCCCGCGGGTCGTCGCCCTCCACGAACACCGGACGCCAACCCTGCCCACTGAGATAATCGCTGATCTCGGCGTCGGTGCTGCGACCGAGGACGGTGGGCCCGGCGATCTTCGCCCCGTTGAGATGCAGGATCGGCAGGACCGCACCGTCGCGGGCCGGGTTGAGGAAGGCAGGTATCTTCCACGACCCCGACAACGGACCCGTTTCGGCCTCACCGTCACCGACCACCGCGGCGACGATCAGGTCGGGATGGTCGTAGGCCGCGCCTGCGGCGTGCACGAGCGCGTAACCGAGCTCTCCGCCCTCGTGGATGCTGCCCGGCGTCTGCACGCTGACGTGACTGGGGATGCCACCGGGTGTCGAGAACTGCCTGCACAGCGCGCGTACGCCGGCGGCGTCGAGGGAAATGTGCGGATAGATCTCGGTATAGGTGCCCTCGAGATAGGTATTGGCCACCAATGCCGGACCGCCATGCCCGGGTCCGGTGATATACAACCATTCCGACCCGGTGTCGTTGATGATTCGGTTGAGCACCGTGTAAATCGCCGACAATCCCGGGCTGGTGCCCCAATGGCCGAGCAACCGCGGTTTGATGTGGTCGACGGTCAGCGGTTCGGTCAGTAAAACGTTGTCCTGCAAGTAGATCTGCGCGATGTTGAGGTAGTTGGCGGCAGCCCACCAGCGCAGGTCTGCGTCGATGTCGGCGTCGTCGTAGCTGCTTTCGTCCTGGGGACGGTGGGCAATTCCGGTGCTGTGGGACATCGTGGGGCCTCTCACGGGCGTTGGGTGATTTCCGCAGTTCCTCTTCCATTCATACGTGCCGGGAGCGATCCGCGTCAGCCGGAAACGACAAAACGCCGAGACGCGACCCATTCGGTCACCGGGTGGTCACCGACCGATAACCCTTGTGTCCACCTCCCTGGCGCGCAGCACCGCGGTGGCCGTGGCCACGACGGTGGGGTCGTCATCGGTGGTCATCTCTTCCAGCAGACGCTGCCCGTCCACGCCGGGAATCTCGGCGAGTGCCTGGACAATTCGCAATCGCACGGCCGGATCGGCGGCGTCGAGATGAGGACGGAGCCGGGCCAGGACGCGGCCCGAGCCTCCTCGCTCGGCGAGGGCACCAAGGTACTCGGCGGCCTCGACGTCGCGCCGCCCGGCGACGATCATCGAGACCAGCGGGTCGATCGACTCCGCCGAACCACGCGCGGCCAGCGCCGTCGCGGCACGATCGCGCACGTCGTCGTCGGCATCGGCGAGTGCGGGCAGAAGGATCGTGGCGGTCCGCTCGGAGTCGATGGCGGTGACGGCCTCGACGGCGCGCAGACGTACCCGCGGATCGGCTGCGGCCAGGCCGTCGGCGAGGTGGTCGAGTGCGGCGTCACCGGCACGCGCCAACGACCACCGTAGTGCCCCGAACACATTCGGATCACGCTCGGCCAGAGCCGCTTTCGCCAACTCTGCGACGGGTGGACGGGTGTCGTCGCCACTGAGTGCGGCCCGGATGCGTTGGGCGCCCGATGGTGACTGCAACGCGCGCAGCATCGCGACCGCGTCGAGCACGTCGGCCCACTGCGTGGGCGCGGTGGCGGCGACGCGCTGCAGTCGGGCCAGCAGCTCCTGCTCGGCGGCGATCCGGTCCCGAGTGCGGTCGATGAGGTCCTCCACTACCTGCATCGGCTCGTAGGCCGCCTCGTCGAGCGCAGCACCGACCTCCGGCAGAGTGAGGCCCAACGTGCGCAGACTCTCCACCTCGAACAACCGGCGAACGTCGGCGTCGGAGTACTCGCGATAGCCGCCCGATGTCCGCCCGGTGGGGGTCACCAGCCCGAGCCGGTCGTAGTGACGCAGCATGCGGGTGGAGACCCCCGAACGGCGGGCGAGTTCACCGATGAGCATCGGCGAACCCCGAGTCGGGATCGTCGAACAACCGGATCGTTGCCGCGGCGTGGTCGGCGACGGCGGCGACCGGATGCGTCAGCCGCGCCTGCGCGACGTCGCGCCCGGGCTGTCCGAGCCCGATGAGAGCCCGGCTCAGACTCCGGCGCACCTCGTCGGTGCGGCGTCCGAACTCGGTGGCCAGATCCGCGGCGAGGCTGTCGACGGCGTCGGCGGGCACGAGCGCGACGGCCGCACGCCACGCGGTTCGCGCCACCTCGTCGTCGTCCTCATGCAGCATGGTCGACACGAACGGCCATGCCCTGCCATCCCCGATCTTCGAAAGGGTATGCAGTGCTTGGCTTCTCGCCTGGGCGACGTCGGAGTCGAGCTCCTTGATCAGCTGCGGCACCGTGACGTCGGCGGGCTGGCGGCACAGCGCCCACGTCAGCATGTCGCGGACGAAGAAGTCCGGCTCGATCGCACTCCGCGCGATCAGACGGTCCGTCACCTCCTCGGCGTCGAGATCGGCTCCGGCCGTACCCACCGCCATCGCTGCGCGCAGACGTACCGACTGGTCGGGGTGCTCGAGTGCTTGCCATTCGACTGTGTGCGACATGGCACACCACCTCCTTTCCCCATCGACTCAACACCTTGTCACTGTGTCAAGGTCAAGTCTTCGTGGCCGGGGCTGCGGCGTCGTGTCACGCCTCGTCCTTGCTGCCTGCCCAGATCACGTAACCGAAGACGACGGCGATCGCCGCGCCGGCGAGGGTGTCGAGCAGCCGGATCTCCGGGCCGAGGGCATCCGGGGCACCCACCGACGCGGACAGCAGTGCCGAGAGGGTGATGCCGACGACTCGGAGCCCGTACAACTTGGGTCCGGTGAGCACGGCGAAGGCCAACCCGACCGACGCCGCCACCGCGACCACGATGCCGCTGGGCCAGATCGCGACCACGCCGGCGGCCACCGCGGCACCGATCACCGTGCCCGCCACCCGGTTCACCGTTCGCCCGACCACCGATCCGTACTCGGGCCGGACGATGACGGCCACTGTCAGTGGCAACCAGAACCCGTGCTCAGGTGCGTGTACGGCGACCGTGATCGCGGTGGCGACACCGAGGCACAGCGCCGTCCGAGCACTGTTGTGGACCGCTGCCGGGGTGCGCATCCTGTTGCTTACCCGTACCGCATCGTCCCGAATCGAGCGCGACTGTGTATCGGTCGTCGTGGCGAGCGGAGGTCGTCGTCGGATGCCGGCCCGGAACGGCCACTCGGCGAAGTGGGCCACGCCGACCACCAGTGCGCCGACCAGATACCAGACCGCCTGATGCACCGGGGCCAGACTCGAACCACCGAACTGGCCGTAAGCGACCCCGATACTGAGCATCATCCCGAAGGCGGGTCCGCCGGGCCCGAGCACGCCGATCAGCCCCGACACCGCTGCGGCCGCCACCGCGACGACGATGATCGGCAGCGCACCGTGGCCGGTCGTCGAGCCACCGACGACGATCCCCACCGCGGCACCCGCAGACGCCGCCACGAGCACGGTGAACCGGACGCGGTAACTGTTGCCGAGGACGAACGCCACCGAACACGCGGCGCCGAGATAGGCGACCCCCACCCTGGCCCAGTCGCCGAGCACCACACCGAGTATCAGGAGGGTGCCGCCCGCCGCGAGTGCTCGTAGCGCACCCGCCGTGTCCAGCGGGGCGTCCGACATCTGAAACGCCGACAACGCACTCGACTCCCGAAACCTTCGCACGAAGCCATCATCGCGTGTGTGAGGTTGCAAACGAGCTGATCAGGTGCGCGGCGTGCGATACTCCTGCCGTGGACGTCCGGTGCCGCCGTACTGCAATGACATGACCAACCGTCCCGCCGACACCAGCGCCGCGAGGTGCCGGCGGGCGGTGGCCGCCGAGATGCCGATGGCGTCGGAGACCTGGTCGGCGAACAATCCCTCGTCGGTGTCGTCGAACAATTCGAGGATCCGCTGCTCGGTCGGCGAGGCGCCCGAGGACCGCTCGGCGGGCGCCGTCCCGAACCGCAGGCCCGACAACGCCGCATCGACCTGGGTCTGATCGACCCGAGGCGCGTCGAGCACCCGCCGATAGTGCGCGTAACCGGCGAGACGGCGCGCCAGCTCGGTGTCGGCGAAGGGTTTGATCAGATAGGCCAGCGCACCCCCGCGGGTGGCCGCGCGCACCGCCCGAGCGTCGGTCTCGGCGCCGACGATGAAACAGTCACAACGCAATTCAGCAAGCAGGTCGATGCCGGAACCGTCGGGCAGATAGACATCGAGCAACACCAGCTCGATGTCGGGGTGCTCGGCAAGCGCCGTACGCGCCTGCGCCAGTGTCCCGGCGCGGGCGACCACACGGAATCCGTGGACCGCCGTGACGATCGCAGAATGCAATGCGGCAACCCGGAAGTCGTCGTCGACGATCAGCACCCCGTGTCCGTCGGTGCTTGGTGTCTCGCCAGTCATGATTGACCTCCCTCCTCGATCACGCCCGGTAGACGGGCCACGAATACCGCACCGCCGCGGCCGGTTCCGCCTGGCTCGGCGATGGTCACGTCACCTCCGATTCGCCGCGCGAGTTGCCGGACGATCGACATGCCCATCCCGCGGCCGCCGGGGACGGCCGGGTCGGTCTTGGTGGTGACGCCCTCGGTGAAGATCTCCGCAGGGTCGTCGAAGGCGATACCCGGTCCCGAATCGGCCACCGTCACCAACAGTGTCGAATGCGTCGTACCGTCGTCCGCAGTGGGGCCCGGATCGGTCAACAGCTCCACCTCCACCTCGGCATCGGCGCTGCCGGCCGCGGCGTCGATGGCATTGTCGACGAGGTTGCCGACGACCGCGGTGACCGTGACCGCATCGGTGAGCGCGCCCGCCACCCACGTCTGGGGTCCGAGGCGCAGCGTCACACCCCGCTCGCGCGCGTGGCTGGCCTTGGCCTCGAGGAATGCCTGCAGGTGCGGTTCGTCGACATTCTCTATGCCGTCGACGGTGCGGGCGTGTGGTCCGGTGAGGTCGTCGAGGTAGGCGCGCGCCTCGTCGACGTTGTCGTGCCGCAGCAATCCCGCGAGCACATGCATGCGGTTCGCGGTCTCGTGGCGTTGCGCGCGCAGGGCCACACTCATCGCGCGCACGGCGTCGACCTCGCGGGTGAGTTCCTCGACGTCGGTGCGATCCACCACCGACAGCACCATGCCCAGGTCACGTCCGTCGGCGGTGACCCGATGGGACGACACGAGCACGATCCGATCCCCGACGGTGGCGGCGACCGGCTCAGGCGTCGGCGTTTCGACCACACCACGCACCCTGGGCGTCAGGCCGAGCGCGTCGACGGGCGTGCCCACCGGCGCGGACACCTCCAGCAGTCGGCGCGCGCGTTCGTTGGCGACCCGCAGCACGTTCGCGCTGTCGACGGCAAGGACACCATCATCGAGCGAGTGCAGCACGGCCCGTTGCTCACGCACCAGTTCGGCGAGATCGTCGGGCTCCAGACCGAGGGTCAGGCGCCGCCATCGGCGGGCCAGCAGCACCGACCCCACCGCACCGACGGCGAGGGCTGTCAAAGCGATGAGGCCGGTCGCAAGGATGTCGCGGCGCGTGTCCCGGGTGAGTTTCTGCGTCGAGACGCCGACTGACCAGGCCGATCGGACGGGTCAGCCCGGGCTGCAGGATGGGCACCTTTGCGCGGACCGAGTCGCCGAGTGTTCCCCGATCGGTGGTGATGTCGATCTGACCGGACAGCGCCCGGGACGGATCGGTGGAGACGTGCACTCCGACCTCGTCGATGTCGGGGTGGGCCAACCGGATTCCGTCGGCGTTGGCGATGACAACGAAGAGCGCACCGGTGCTGCGGGCGACGGCGGTCGCCTGGCGTTGCAGGGACGAATTCACGAGTTCGGCTCGGTCGAGGTCGGTGCCCTGATGTGCGGCGACGGAGGCGACGACGTCGGGATCGTCGGCCATGGTCTGGGCGATGGCCAGGGCCCGTTGGGCGTATTCGTCGCGGACCCGGTCGTCGGATCCGTAGACCACGACACCGAAACCCACGCCGAGGCTGACCGCGATGACGGCGAGTTGCAGGAGCAGTACCTGCGTTCGCAATCGCATGCGGTCAGCCTAGGCGTGGGAGGGATCGGCCGACAGGGAGATCCTGTTTGCGGCGACCCGGTCGGGGATCGTCAGAAGGGGATGGCGCCGAACAGGCAGCCGGCGAGGAGCATCACCAGCGAGACCACCGCCGCACGCCACAGCACCTTCTTGTGGTGATCGGCCAGTCCGACGCCGGCGAGCGCGACGAGCAGCAGGATCGCCGGCACCAGCGGGCTCTGCATGTGGAAGGTCTGACCGGTGATCGATGCGCGCGCCATTTCGGAGGGGTCGATGCCGTAGCGGGTCGCGGTCTCCGAGAGCACCGGCAGCACACCGAAGTAGAAGGCGTCGTTGGACATCAGGAAGGTCAGCGGGATCGACAGCACGCCGATGACCACGGCCATGTGCGGGCCCATCCAGGTCGGGATGCCGTCGGCCATCCAGTGCGCGATCGCGTCGACCATGCCGGTTCCGCTGAACACGCCGGTCAACACCGCGGCGGCGAGCACCATCGCGACCACCGAGACGATGCTCGAGCTGTGCCGAGTGATGGCCTCCTGCTGGTCCTTGATGTGCGGGAAGTTCACCGCGAGAGCGATTCCGGCGAAGATCATGAACAGCACGGGGATGGCGACGACGTCCATGCCGAGGATCGCCAGCAGCGCCACGGTGAGTGCGGCGTTGATCCAGAACAGTTTGGGCCGCAGCGACTTCCGGTTCGGGTCGAGCACGCCGGTGAAGGAGGCCGTGGCGTCGGAGTCGTCGTGGGCAGCATCGTCGTGGGGTTGGGCGGGCAGGTCGCCGGTCGAGGCGGGGCCGGCCGAGTCGCCACCGGCGCCGGAACCGGTCGCCGCGCTGCTGGTTCCGCGACCGCGGAAGCGTCGACGGCCGGTGGGCGTGTCGGTGCCACTGCCACCGCCTGCTCCGGCGAGGACGAGTTCCTCGCTCGGGGCCAGCATCGAGTCCTTGATTTCCATACGGCCGATGCGACGACGCTCGAGCACGCCGAGGTGGTAGGCGAACGCCAAAACGAAGAGCATGCCGATCGCGAGCGCGGGAACCATCGGGAGAAAGACGTCGTTGGTGTCGATCTTGAGCGCACTGGCCGCACGGGCTGTCGGCCCGCCCCACGGGAGGATGTTCATGGTGCCGTTGGCCAGGCCGGCGACGACGGTCAGAACCACCGGGGAGACACCGAGTTTCAGGTACAGCGGCAACAGTGCGGCGGTGGGGATGATGAACGTGGTCGATCCGTCACCGTCGAGTGACACCACGGCCGCGAGGACCGCGGTACCGACGACGAGCCGGGCCGGATCGTTGCGCACCATGCGGACGATGAAGCGGATGATCGGGTCGAACAGGCCGACGTCGATCATGATGCCGAAGAAGATGATCGCGAAGAACAGCATCGCCGCGGTGGGGGCGAGCTCCTTGATGCCGTCCTTGATCATGTCGCTGATCCCGAGGCCCGCGCCGGCGAAGAGGCCGAAGGCGACGGGAACCAGGATCAGTGCGACAACCGGTGTCGCGCGTTTGGTGATGATGAGGAACATGAAGGTGGCGACCATCGCCAACCCGAGTGCTACCAACATTGCCTGAACTTTCTGCCGTGCTTCCCGACGACTCTGCGGTGTCGCCGGCTACACGAGGAGTCTGTGGGTAATGCGGATCACAGTCACTGTTGTGCTCGTAAGTCGTGTTTTGCGCATTTTGCGCACCGTGTCGTCCGGTTCAGTCGGGCAGCATCGGGGCGTCGTCACCATGGTCACGTCCGACGAGCACCGCGCGGGTGACGGAGTCCCGGCCGAAGCGGTTACGGAGTTCGTCCATCGTGGCGTCGAGTTCTGGCTGATGATCGTCGTCGAAGGGCAGGGTCATCTGCAGCGAGTCGGAGTCGTCGAGGTTGGCCAGCGACAGCCCGATCAGCGTGCACCCGCGTTCCCGGATGAGGGGCAGGGCGTCGTCGAACAACGCCCGGGCACAACCCATCAGTACCTGGGTGCGGTCGGTGGCCTCGGGCAGTGTGCGTGAGCGCGTGGCGCGGGTGAAGTCGTCGAAACGCAAGCGCAGCACCACGGTTCGGCAGACACGATCGGCGCCGCGCAGTCGCTTGCCGAGCCGTTCGACGATCGCGATGATCGTCGCCTCGATCTCGGCCTCGGGCCGGGGCCTGCGGCCGAGGGCCCGCTGTGAGCCGATCGAGCTGCGCCGCTTGCCGGTCTCGACACGCCGCGGGTCTTGCGCGAGCGACAGCGCGAACAGGTGGCGGCCGGCGCCAGGACCGACGATGTGGCACAACGCCTTCTGGCCCAGACGCGCCATGTCGCCGACCGTCGTGACACCGGCGTCGGCCAGTTTGGCCTCCGTCACGGGGCCGACACCCCAGAGTCGGCGGACCGGGAGCGGGTGCAGAAATGTCAGTTCGTTGCCGGGCGCGACCTCGAGGAGCCCGTCCGGCTTGCCGACGGCGCTTGCCACCTTGGCGAGGAACTTCGTCCGCGCGAGGCCGACCGTGATCGGTAGGCCGACCTCGGTGCGTACGCGGGACCGCAGGGTCTCGGCGATGGCGACCGGATCGCCGACGAGACGCCGGAGACCGGCCACATCGAGGAATGCCTCATCCACGGAGATCCCCTCGACGAGAGGCGTTGTGTCGCGGAAGATCTCGAAGACCGCTCGACTGGCCTCCATGTACGCCTCGAACCGCGGGCGTACCTCGATCGCATCGGGACACAGCGCTCGTGCCTCCCGGCCGGGCATCGGCGTGCGGACACCGCGCGCCTTCGCCTCGTAGCTGGCGGCCAACACCACCCCGCCACCGACGATGACCGGTCGACCCCGCAGCGCCGGATCGTCACGCTGCTCGACGGAGGCATAGAAGGAATCCAGGTCGGCGTGGAGTATCGATGCCTCCCGACTCGTCCCGCTGTCGATGCGCATCGGTCGAGCCCTTCTATCCGGCGCGTATGCGCATCGAACGTATGGGCGAATACTACCTCGGCGCTGCCACTGCCGGGACACTTACCCACCGGGGATCACGACGCACCCCATCGGTGGCCGAGCCCTCGAATCGGTGACCGAGCCCTTCTATCGGTGGTCGAGGTGCGAGGCGCCCCAGGCGCCGAGCCTCGAGACCGAGCCGAACCGACGCTGGAACCCAACGAAGACTCACCCGAAAAAACTTTCGACAACCTCTTGCCAACCCGACAAACCCGGCATACACTCGAACACAACA
>NZ_MVPX01000053.1:0-11599 GCF_002043085.1 Gordonia sp. i37
CGGGGCCGCCCCCGCGGCGTCGGCGGCCCCGACCCCGGCGGTATTGTCGGCGCCTGCCCCGGTGGCCCCCGCCCCGGCGCCCCCCGCCGACGAGCCGCCACCGAAGTACGTGCGGCCGTCCCAGCGCAAGAGCGCCGAAGATCAAGTCGGACAACAGGACACGCCGCCTTCGGCCGGTGCTCCTGATGAGGCGGAGCGGGCGGCGGCCGAGAAGGCGGCAGCGGAGAAAGCTGCGACAGAAAAGGCGGCGGCAGAAAAAGCTGCGACAGATCGTGAGGCCGAGAAGGCTGCTGCCGCGAAGGCCGCAGCCGAGCGCGAGGCGGCGGAGAGGGCGGCAGCGGAGAAAGCTGCGGCAGAACAGTCGGCGGCACAGTCGTCGGCCGCGGATCCGACTGCCCCCCAACCGCCGTCACGGCCCCGGCCGGAGCCCACGCCGGAACCCGAGCCGATCCCGGAGGTCGCCGGCTTCGACGACGAGATTCCGCTGCCCGACGAGCCGTTCGACGAGTACGACGCGCCCCCGGATGAGCCCCTCCCGGCGGCGCCGCGCAGCGCACCGGAGCCCGAGCCCACGCCGGCGCCGGAGTCGGGGCTTGACGCCGATACGGTGCGCAAACGGTTCCAGGAGGTGCGGACCGCCGTTCGGACCCGGTCGAAGAGCCTCGAACCGATGCTGTCGGCAGCGGTCGTCGACGATCTCGACGGCACCACCGTCGTCCTCGCTCACCCGATCGACGTGTTGGTGGGCAGATTGTCTGCACCGCATGCGGTCTCGATCATTCGTGAGGCGTTTCAGGAGGTGTTCGGCACCGATCTCGACGTTCGCACCGTCCACCGTGACACCTCGACGCCGGGGCCCGCGGCCGCGCGTCCGCAGGCTGCTGCCGCACCCAAACGGCAGACGTTCTCGCGGCCGAGTCGTGCCCGCTCGGACTCGGCGGAGGGAAGTGCTCCCGCGCCCGAACCCGATCCGGAACCCGAGGAACCCGAACCGCCACGCTCCGACGAGGAGATCAGTGACGACGAGCGGGCGGAGATGGTCGCCGACGCGCACAACGCCACCCCCGACGCGCGGATCGACCCCGACAAACTCGCCCTGGATCTACTTCAGACCGAGCTGGGTGCGCGGCCGCTCGAGTAGCGAACCAGCTGTGGCGCACGGGGTCTCGAGGCTCCGGCGCTGGCGCGCCTGCGCACCTCGACCAGCGGGGTGGAGGGCGTCCGGCGGGGGTTACAACCGGTGGCCGAGGTAGTCGGCCGGTGGGGGTTACGACCGGTGGTCGAGGTGGTCGGCCGGTGGGGGTTACGACCGATGGTCGAGGTGCGACGAGCCGCAAGGCGAGGAGCCTCGAGACCCGGTGTGCTGCAGGTGTACTCGCCCTACGCGTCCCACCACGGCCGCAGCGGCAGCTCGTGACGACCCTTGTCGTCGAGCTTGACGCCCAGGACGTGATGTAGCTGAACGATGTTGCGTTCGAAGCCGATGCGGCAGCCGGCCATGTAGAGGCCCCACAGGCGCGCGGTGCCCTCACCGACCTCCTCGACGGCCTCGTCCCAGTGCTCGACGAGGTTGCGGTTCCAGTCACGCAGCGTCATCGCGTAGTGATAGCGGAAGTCTTCCTCGTGCAGCACCTCGACGCCGCCGATGTCCTGCAGCTTGGAGATGATCTTGCCCGATCCGGTCAGCTCGCCGTCGGGGAAGACGTAGCGGTCGATGAACGACCCGGCCCGCGAACTCTTGGCGTTATCGGGACGGGTGATGCAGTGGTTCAACAACATTCCGCCGTCGCGCAGCTTGTCACGCATGAACGAGAAGTACGCCGGGTAGTTGTGGACGCCGATGTGCTCGGTCAAACCGATCGAGGACACCGCGTCGAATCCCGACTCGGCGACGTCGCGGTAGTCGCTGTGGCGGACCTCGGCGAACTCGGACAGCCCCTCGTCGATGACGGCTTGCTGGGCCCACTGTGCCTGCTCGGCGGAGAGTGTCACGCCGAGAACGTGCACCCCGCGGCGGGCGGCGTAGCGGACCATTCCGCCCCAGCCACAACCGATGTCGAGGAGCCGATCGCCGGCCTTGAGTCGCAGTTTGTCGAAGATCAGCCGGTACTTGTTTTCCTGGGCGGCTTCCAGCGATGCGTCAAGGTCGGGGTACACCGCGCAGGTATAGGTCATCGACGGTCCGAGTACCCACTCGTAGAAGGTGTTTGAGACGTCGTAGTGGTGGTGGATGACCTCGGCGTCACGGGCCTTGCTGTGCCGCAATCCCTCGGCGAATCGACGCCAGCGCGGCAGCGCTTCCTGCGGGGGCGGCGCGATCGGCTTGAAGTGTTCGATACCGAGCGACCTCGCCACCTGCGCCAGCACCAGCGGGGAGGGGCGTTTGAACTCGAGGTCGGCGGCCAGGGCCTGCAGCGCGCCGTAGGGGTCGCCGGGGTGGGCGCCGATCAGCTCCAGATCACCGGAGACGTATGCGCGGGCCAATCCGAGGTCACCGGGGGCGGTCACCAGGTAGGTGGTGCCGCGCGGCGTCACCAGGTTCAGGCCGAACTCGGCATCCTCGGGACCGGCAGCACTGCCGTCGTAGGCGGTGACGCGGATGTTGAGATTGCCGCCCACGATGGACTCGAACACCTGGGCAAGGGTCATCTTGGCATGCTGCGCATCGTTTTTCGACGGTGCGCTGTCCTTGTACGTCGTCATTGCCGTTTCACCGCTTTCGCATAGAGATCGAGCAGCCGGCCGCGTGGGTCGTACCGCTTCTTGAGCAGTCGGTAGTGCTCGCCTCCGTAGAGCTCATCGAAGTCCTCAGGGCTGTAGAAGGATTCCGAATACAGAGACTTGTGGCCATCGAGTTCGGCCACCTTGCGTTCGATCAGTTTGTTGGTGTGCCCAGGATCGCCGGGGGTCACCGGAACCGCCGACCAGAAGCCGACGTTGACATAGGTGCGGTCGGGCTGCAGCGGGTACAGCGGCCACGGCCGCCGCGGATTCGCGTCGGGTGCGCTACCGCCGACCTTCTCCCGAAGCCGTAACGGGCACAACCAAATCGGCTCGATCGGCACGGTGGTCAAGAACCAGTCGAGGTAGTCGGTGGTGTGCTCGATCGGCACCTCGATATCCTGCACGACACGCTCGTTGGCGGGTAGACCCTTGCGCTTGTTGAGACGATCGGCGATGTCGAAGCGCTGGTCGTAGCCGATCAGCTTCCAGTAGAAACTGCTGCGCAGCAACCTTTTCGGCCACAGCCGACGGATGCGGGGCTCTTGCGCCCCGAACGCCCGGGAACACCAGAACCAGTCGGTGTCCCACCGCCACAGATAGTCGTGGATGGTCAGCCGATCGCGCTGGGGGGTGTGCGTCGAATCGTGCTGAATGGACCGGTAATAGATGTCCATCCCGGTGTAGTCGCTGACTGGGCCGGGTTCATCGGTCTGCCGACCCAACGTCAGATAGGCCTCGTCGACGCTGAACACCGTGCCGTCGAGATAGTCGACCCGCTCGCCGTCGTAGGACTGGTCGGTGACGATCGCATCCATCGTTTCTTGCAACGCCGACAGGTCGGTGAACCGCACATGCCGCAGTGCGACGTACGGGGCGACCTCTTCCAACTCGATGCGCAGCCGCACCGAATAGCCGAGCGTCCCATACGAGTTGGGGAATCCGTAGAAGAGATCCGCATAGTCGTTGGTGGGGGTCGCGGTGATGATCTCGCCGTCGCCGGTGAGGATGTCGATCTCGAGGACCGACTCGTGGGGCAGACCGTTGCGGAACGAGGTGCTCTCGATGCCCAGTCCGGTCACCGCGCCGCCGAGGGTGATCGTCTTGAGTTGCGGAACGACCTTGGGAGCCAACCCGTACGGCAGCGTCGCGGCGACGAGGTTCTCGTAGGTACACATCCCCGCGACATCGGCGGTCTTGGCGGCTGCGTCGACCGAGATCACCCGGTCGAGGCCGGAGACGTCGAGACCGGGGTGCGGGTTCTTGGCCCGCGCCCGGAAGAGGTTGGAGGTCTTCTTCGCCAGACGGACCGTGGCCTGCGGCCCGATGGCGCGGTAGCTGGCCAGGAGGGTGGCCACACCCTCGTCGAATGCCGCTGCCCCCATCTCCATCTGTGCC
The DNA here is from genome assembly GCF_002043085.1 of Gordonia sp. i37. Classification (NCBI taxonomy): domain Bacteria; kingdom Bacillati; phylum Actinomycetota; class Actinomycetes; order Mycobacteriales; family Gordoniaceae; genus Gordonia; species Gordonia sp. i37. The sequence continues at coordinate 4,120 of NZ_MVPX01000053.1, forward strand.
GAGCTCACTTGGCTAGCCTAGGACGTGAGCAGCACGCCCGCCAATCAGTACATCGTGAAGGAGTTGGGTCAGTGGGTCAGATTTCCGCCAGTCAAACGACAGAGGTGGCCGCGTCCCCGGATGCCGTGATCGGCGCGCTCGCCGACTACGCCGACACCCGCCCGGCGATCCTGCCCGAGCAGTACCGCGACTACCAGGTGATCAGCGGCGGCAACGGCGACGGCACCGTCGTGCACTGGATTCTGCAGGCGACCTCCAAGCGTCAGCGTGACGTCAAGGCCACCGTTTCCGTGACACCCGGCGCCGGGAGCGCAGCGAGCGGGCCGAACGCCGCAGCCACGATCACCGAGAAAGACGAGAATTCGTCGATGGTGACCACCTATCAGGTGTCGCCGGCGGGCTCGGGCAGCAAGGTCACCACCACGACCACCTGGAACAGCAACGCCAGCGGCATCGGCGGCTTCTTCGAGAAGACCTTCGCGCCCAAGGGACTCGCCCGTATCCAGGCCGCCCTGCTCGCGAATCTCAAGACGCGACTGGAGAAGTAGCCCGTCGCGGTGGGCCGCCGGACCGGAAGGCAACGCGGTCGCGCGCGACCGTCACCGCTGCCGCCGCGTGACGGCGTCGACGCCACCCGCGTGGTGTTGCGGTCGGGGCCGGAGTCGACCGTCGGTGACTGTCTGCGGGCCACGCCGTCATTGCAGGAGCTGACCGACGCCGACCTCGCCGATCGCGCGCACCGAGGCGAGATCGTCGACGCCGAGGGCCGGCCGCTGACGCTCGAGCAGCCCGCGCGTGTCAACACGTCGGTCTACCTCTATCGCGACCTGCCCGACGAGATCACGATTCCCTTCGATCTGCCGATCCTGTATCGCGACGAGAACATCGTCGTCGTCGACAAACCGCATTTCCTCGCGACGATGCCGCGCGGGCAGCATGTCACCCAGACCGCGCTGGTGCGGTTACGCCGCGCACTCGGCACCGATCTCGTCGCCCCCGCACATCGGCTCGACCGCCTCACCGCGGGCGTGCTGCTGTTCACGCTGCGACCCGAGGTGCGTTCGGCCTACCAGGACCTGTTCGCGCAGCGCAGGGCCGAGAAGGAGTATCGGGCGCTCGCCCCGGCAGCGGGGATCGCCGACACCCGGGTGGTCCGCAATCGGATCGAGAAAACTGCCGGTGACCTGCGGGCACGCGTCGTCGACGGCCCGGTGAACGCGATCAGTGAGATCACCGAGATCGAGCAGACCGCGAGCGGGTCGGTGTATCGGCTGGTCCCGCATACCGGCCGCACCCATCAGCTGCGCCTGCACATGGCGCTGCTCGACGTGCCGATCGTCGGCGACCCGCTCTACCCCGAGGTCCGGCCCGACGTGGCCGGGCGCCCCGAGCACGGGGACTTCTCCGAGCCCCTTCGACTCGTCGCGCACAGCTTGTCGTTCGTCGATCCGTTGACCGGGCAGCACCGTCGATTCGACACCCGGCGCACCCTCACCGACGGTCACCACTGACCACCGCGGAAACTGGTTACGCTGTCCCCGTGACCATCCTCGCCTCCTACGAACGTCACCCCGACCTGGGTTGCGAGGCCGTGGTGTTCATCGACGACGAATCGATGGCGTGCTTCCAGATCCAACGCGAACTCGTCGGCGGAGACCGCGCGGGCGATCGGTACTGCATCTCCACCGGTGCCAGCGCCCCGATCTACGATGCGATCCGGCAATGGCGTCGTGTCGAGCACAATCGCCTCGAGTTCGCCCTCACCCCTCGCGCGAGCCGGCTCTTCGGCGACGAGGAGCTGTCCTTCGAGATCACCCCGGTCGGCGACGACACCGTCGACGACATCGTGGCCCACGTCGAGCGTCTGTTGCGCTGAGTTCGGCGCGGGAGGCGAATACAGATTCCACGTGAGCGGGTGGGCGACCCGAATTCTTCGGGGTTTCGGCTCGCTGCGGTGGAATCTGTATTCGTGATCCGGTCCGGCCCGGCACGCGCGCCCCGTCGGCACCGCCGACTACCCTGGGGCCCGTGAATCAACCTTTCGATCCCAGCGCACTCTTCGGCGGCGGTGCCGGCGGCGACAACCCGATGGCCGGGTTGCTGCAGCAGGCCCAGCAGATGCAGGCCAAGCTGCTCGAAGCACAGAACGAGATCGCGGCGACCGAGGTCACCGGCACCGCGGGCAACGGTCTGGTGACCGTGACCGGCAACGGGACCGGTGAGATCACCGCGGTCATCATCGACCCCAAGGTCGTCGACCCCGATGACGTCGAGACCCTGCAGGATCTGCTGCTCGGCGCACTCGCCGACCTCTCGAACAAGCGCGAGGAACTCGCCGGCGAGAAGATGGGACCGCTTGCCGGAGGCCTCGGCGGCGGACTGCCCGGCCTGGGCTGAGGTACGACGCACCGATGTACGAGGGCCCCATCCAGGATCTGATCGACGAGCTCGCCAAACAACCCGGGCTCGGCCCGAAGGGTGCCCAGCGCATCGCGTTCGCGCTGCTGGCCGGCGAGAAGAAGGAGATCGATCGGCTTGTCGCGGCTCTTATCCAGGTCCGCGACAACGTCACCTTCTGCGCCGAATGCGGCAACGTCTCGGCCAACAATCTCTGTCGGATCTGCTCGGATGCCCGACGTGACGCGACCAAGATCTGCGTCGTCGAGGAGCCCAAGGACGTTCACGCGATCGAGCGGACCAAGGAGTTCCACGGCCGCTATCACGTCCTCGGCGGCGCACTCGACCCGCTGTCGGGTATCGGCCCCGACCAGTTGCGTATCCGCGAGTTGCTGCGACGGTTGGCCACCACCGACGACGGCACCGAGGTCACCGAGATCATCGTGGCCACCGACCCCAACACCGAGGGCGAGGCCACCGCGACGTACCTGCTGCGGATGCTCAAGGACTTCCCGGGGCTGTCGGTGACGCGTCTGGCGTCGGGGCTACCGATGGGCGGCGACCTGGAGTTCGCCGACGAACTCACCCTCGGCCGTGCGCTGTCGGGCCGCCGCATCCTGGCATGACGATGACCGCGCCCACCCTGTCCACCGATCTCGACGCCCGGCTCGATGACCTCGCCGCGGAGATGATCTCCGGGATCGTCGCCATCGACGGTCCGTCCGGCGCGGGTAAGTCGACGGTCGCCGACGCCCTCGTCGCCCGCTTGCGGGCCCGCGGCACCGGGGTGGTACTCGTCCGCACCGACGACTTCGCCACGTGGGACAACCCGGTCGCGTGGTGGCCGGAGCTGGAAACCGATGTGCTGCACGCCTTTGTGCGTCGGCACGATTACCGCTATCGGCCACGGGAGTGGGTCGACGGTGTGCCGCAACTCGGTAGTCGGGTGTGGGTGCGGTGGGAGCCGCTACTGGTGATCGAGGGGGTGTCGTCGGCGCGGCGTCGCATCGCCGACCGGCTCAGCCACGCGCTGTGGCTCGACGGTGGCGACGCCGACGCGCGGCTCGAACGCGCCGTCGCCCGCGACGGTGAATCCTCGCGCCCCCTGCTGCAACGATGGCAGCAGTTCGAGCGCGGCTGGTTTGCCGTCGATCGCACCCGCGAGCGCTGCAAGGTCCTCGACTGAGCTCGGCTCGGTGAGTACCGCATGGCCCGACGACGATCCCGATACCGCGATCTCGCCGACCTCGACGCCGCGCTGATCGACTGTCGTGCCTGCCCTCGTCTGGTCGCGTGGCGCGAGAAGGTGGCGCGGGAGAAACGTGCCGCCTTCGCCGACTGGGACTATTGGGGACGACCCGTCCCCGGGTTCGGGCCCGGCGACTCCCGCATGCTCATCCTCGGGCTCGCGCCGGCCGCGCACGGCGCCAATCGCACCGGCCGCATGTTCACCGGGGACCAGAGTGGTGACGTGCTGTTTCGCGCGCTCTACGACGTCGGACTCGCCTCGCAACCGACCGTCGTCTCCGCCGACGACGGGATGGAGTTGTTCGGGGTACGCATGACCGCCCCGGTGCATTGCGCTCCGCCGCAGAACAAGCCGACCACCACCGAGCGCGACCGATGCGCCCACTGGTTACGTGCCGAGCTGGACCTCCTGGCGCCCACGGTGCGCTCGGTGATGGTGCTCGGCGGCTTCGGATGGCAGGTGGGGCTGCGGACGTTCGAGGAACTCGGCTGGCAGATCGACCGTCCCCGAACGAAATTCGGCCACGGTGCGCGTACGGTCATCCGTCGTGACGACGGCGCCGAGCTGACGGTCTTCGCCAGCTATCACGTCAGCCAGCACAACACGTTCACCGGGCGGCTCACCCCGGCGATGCTGCGGGCGGTGATCGTCGAGGCCGCCCGGTACGCCGGATTGCCCGCCCGCGACCGCACTCTCGGGTGAGCCTGCCGTCGGGTGAGCCGTCGATCACGTGGGCTGTCGATCAGTGGGTGTCGAGATCGATCTCGTAGTGCACGAATCCGGTGTCGGTGGCGACGGCGTCGTAAAGTCTTCGCGCAGTGGCGTTGTGCTGTTGGGTCAGCCAGTAGACCTTCGTGAGTCCGGCGTTGTGTGCCGCGTCGCGGACGTGGTCGATCAAGGCGCGCCCGACGCCGGACCCGCGACTGTCCGGCGCGACGAACAGATCCTCGAGGTAGCAGTAGCCGGGGCTCCAGGTCGACGGATGGGCGAGCCAGTGGACCAGGCCGATGGCGCGACGCTGGTCGTCACGTGCGATCGCACCATGGATACCGTCACCGGAGACGATGCGCCGGAACGTGATTGCGGTGATCTCGGGATCGAGGTCGGTCTCGTAGAAGCGCAGATAGCCGTCCCAGAGCGGCAGCCAGTCGTCGTGATCGTCGGCGCTGCAGGGCGAGATCGTGGTCATGGCGACACAGTACGTCGGGCTGCGGATTCCCGACAGCCGACGTCGTCGTGCGGCGTAGGGTGAGGCCATGTCCCAGCGTGGTGATCAGGTGTGCCGGTGCGGTCATCCGCGGTCGGCGCACGACCATCTGCGTGCGGGCACCGACTGCGCCCTGTGCGGGGCGTCAGGCTGCTCGCGGTTCCGCCGGCCCCGCTTCTGGCATCGGAGCGGGCCGGGTGCGGCCGACGGCTCAGCGCCGGGCGGCGGCGAGTCGCTCGGAGCGCAGCCGGTTAACCTCTGGGAGGTCCAGCGGCGCAAGCGAATCGGTCCCGATCGCCCGGGCGAGGAGAAAATCGGCTAGCTCAGGGTTGCGCGCCAGCGCCGGGCCGTGCAGGTAGGTGCCGATCACCGAGCCGGCGACCACACCCTCGGTGCCGTCGCCCACGCCGTTGCCGACGCCGTGACGCACCCGCCCGAGCGGGGTGGCATCGGCCCCGAGAGTACTTCCGCCCCTATGGTTTTCGAATCCCGACAACGGCTGGGTGAGTCCGGGCAACACCGGGTCGGTGACGAGCTCGCCGATGCTGCGGGTCTGCTGCGGTGCGGTGGTGAGGTCGAACAGCGAGATGCCGTCCACGCGTTCGCCCGCCGACGTCTCGTACCAGTGGCCGAGGACCTGGATGGCCGCGCAGATCGCCAGCACCGGACGGCCTGCTGCCGCCGCACGCTGCAGCCCCGGATAGCGGGTGAGGTGCCGGGTGGCCAGCCGCTGCGCGTAATCCTCGGCGCCACCGAGGGTGTAGACGTCGAGTGAGTCGGGGACCTCGTCGTCGAGGGTGATCGAGATGATCTCGGCGTCGATGCCCCGCATCCGGGCCCGCTGCCGCAGCACCAGTGCGTTCCCGCCGTCACCGTAGGTGCCCATCACGTCGGGGAGCACCAGCCCGATGCGCAGTGTCGAGTCGCTCATTTGCGTTCCTCCCGTACGCGTTCCATCGCGGTGCCGAGATCGCGGAAGGCGGTGTAGTTCGCCAGGACCTCGACGCGTCCCGGGGGACATGAGGCGATGGCCTTCATCGGGTCGGCGATGGTGGTGTGCTCGGCGCCCGCGTAGAGCAGCCGCACCGACAGGTCGGCGGCGCGTTCGCCTGCGGCGACCACCGTCATCGTCTCGAACGCCTCGAACCGCACATCCCACAGCCAGGAGAGATCCTCACCGTCGGGGACCTGGCCGTTGACGGCGATGACCAGCCCGTCGGCGTCGTGGTCGATCATCGACAGCGCTTCCTGCCAGCCGGCCGGATTCTTGGCCAGCAGTGTGCGCACCGAGTGGTTGCCGACCTGATGGATGCCGTAGCGTCCGGCGACCTCGCCGACGGTCTGCACCGCGGCCACCGCCTTGGCCGGGTCGGCGCCCATCGCGACGGCCGCGGCCACGGCCTGCGTAGCATTGCCGCGGTTGGCGCGGCCGGGCACGGCGAGAGTCATCGGCGCGATGAAGCCGTCGGGGCCGTAGATGTTGTTGTCGTCGACCCACCAGTCCGGGGTGGGGCGCCGGAAGCTCTCGTCACCGGTCGAATACCAGTCGATACCGCCGGGTGATATCGACGGTCCGTCGCCGGGCTCGGCGGTGGCACGCGCGATGGGTTCGCCGGTGCGCGGACAGCTCACCGAGTCCCCGACCCAGCTCGACCCGGCCGCCACCCACACCACCTTGGGCGCATCGAAGGCAGCCGAGGTGACCAGGACGTCGTCGCAGTTGGCGACGACGATCGCGTCGGGGTGGCGGGCGACGCCGGCGCGCAGGGCGCGTTCGATCATGTTGATCTCACCCACTCGGTCGAGCTGATCGCGCGAGAGATTCAGCATCACCACCACCTCGGGATCGGTGGCGTCGGCGACGTGCGGGACGTGTAATTCGTCGACCTCGAGTGCGCAGATCGGCGCCGAACGTTGCAGGCTGAGCGTGGCGATGATCCCGGCGTCCATGTTGGCGCCGTCGGCCTGGGTGGCGACCTCGCCGAGTTCGGCAAGCGCCGCCGCGGTCATCCGCGTCGTCGTCGACTTGCCATTGGTGCCGGTGATCAGCGCCGTACGCTTGCCGGCCGCGAGCCGGCCCATGATCTGCGGGTCGATCTTCTCGGCGACCAGCCCGCCGATCATCGAGCCCTTGCCGCGTCCGGCGGTGCGGGAGGCCCAGCGGGCGGACGCGGCGGCCGCCAGGGCCAGCGAGGTGCGCAGCGGAACTCGGTCGGACATGGGGACGAGTCTGGCACAGGGGCGCCGACGGTGCCGCCGGACCTCGGCGGGGTACCCTCGCGGCCGTGAGTAGGGCCACAACGCTGACGATTCCGCTTCCGTTCCGCGCCGTCCGTTCGGTGATGCGTCTCGGCGGACACCTGCCGCCGGGTGTGCTGGGCGTCGCCTCCCGGATCTGCCCGGTGAACTCCGACGGCGAGCACATCGCCCCGGAGATGTTGGCCGCCGGCGTCGCCACGCGACTCATGCCCGGAGGCGACATGAGCGGCGCGACCGTCGAGCGCGCCCGTCACAACCTCGAGGTGAACTCGGCGATCTCCGCCGAGCGGACCCCGCCGCTCGCTGTCGTCGAGGATCTGCTGATCGACGGGCCTGGCGGCGACCTGCCGGCCACCCGATACCGCGCC
>NZ_MVPX01000530.1:0-20647 GCF_002043085.1 Gordonia sp. i37
GACCTCGTCGAGATCCTCACCCCCGACCCTGGTCTGGACTCGCCGATCGAAACCCGACTCACCCAACTGCTCGGCGACCGCGGACTCTAGACCCGTCACGTACTCGGTCCGGGGTCGGAAACCAGCAGCGGTGCAACAGGTCTCGAGGCTCGTCGCTATCGCTCCTCGGCACCTCGACCACCGGGAAGCAGGGCTCGTCGCTAACGCTCCTCGGCACCTCGACCACCGAGATTGAAGTGTCCCGGCGGTCTTCTGTGATAGCCGGCGAGGCCCCCGGATGGTCGAGGTTTGGTCGAGGTGTCGAGGAGCGCCAGCGACGAGGTCTCGAGACCACCGACAGCCGACATCGAAAAGCCCACAGCGGTGCTAGACAAGAGGACATGACCGGTCGAGAGCTGCCGAGACCGACGGCGCCGTCGCTGGCGGAGCTGCGTCGGCGCAACAGCGAGAAGTGGCGCAGCTACCCCGACGACGTGTTGCCGTTGTTCGTGGCGGAGATGGACTATCCGATCGCGCCGGTCGTGGCCAACGCCATGCGCACCCAGATCGAGACCTCCGACCTCGGTTACGCCGGCACCACCGGCAGTGTGGGACCGGCGTTCTCCGGGTTCGCCGAACGGCACTGGGGCTGGCGCGTCGACCCCGACGACGTTCACCTCACCACCGACGTCAGCGTGGTGATCGTCGAAGCACTCCGGGCCGCGATCTCACCCGGCGACCGAGTGATCATCACGCCGCCGGTGTACCCGCCGTTCTTCGAACTCATCCCGGAAGCCGGCGGCCGCCTCCACCAGGTACCCCTGGTCGCAGACTCGGCCCGTCCCACCGGCTACCGCCTCGATCTCGACGCGATCGGCGCGGAATTCGCTGCGGGCACACGCGCTATCCTGCTCTGTCATCCGCACAATCCGCTCGGCCTCGTGCACCCGCGCGAGGATCTCATCGCCCTGGCAGAGATGGCCGACGATCACGGTGCCGTCGTCATCAGCGACGAGATCCACGCCCCGCTGGTGCACCCGCCGGACATCACGCCGGAGGCTCCACCCTTCGTGCCGTTCCTGTCCGTCAGCGGTGCCGCTCGCAAGGTCGGCATCGCCGCCCATTCCGCGAGCAAGGCGTTCAACATCGCCGGCACCAAGTGCGCGCTCACCGTAGTCGGGAGTGACCTCATGCGCGCCGTCGTTCGACGCCAACCGCACGAGGTCGCCTTCCGGACCAGCATTCTCGGCCGTGCCGCCTCCGCGGCCGCCTACACCCACGGCGACGACTACCTCGCAGCGACGCTCAACACCATCGGCGGCAGCCTCGACCTGTTGGAACAGCTGGTCGCACAACACCTTCCGCAGGTCCGCTACACCCGGCCGCACGCCTCGTACCTCACCTGGCTCGACTTCGGCGATACCGGCCTCGGTGACGATCCGGCCGTACCGATCCTCAATGAAGGGCGCGTTGCCCTCCACCGGGGTCCCGCCTTCGGCGATCAGGGCAAAGGATTCGCACGGATCAACGTCGCGTGCTCACCCGAGGTACTGACCGAAGCGATCGAACGGATCGCGCGCGTCGTCGACGCTCGCAGTCAGAACTAGCGATCTACGTGCGCCGGGCCCGCAGTACCACGTCGTCGATGTGGCGCCCGCCGCCGGCGGGGCGCCCCCGTTCACGGGTCTCGTGCGTGATCACCTGCCAACCGTCGCCCAGCATCTCGGCGATGTCGTCGGGCTGAACGTAGTCGGCCGGATCGAAACCGTGGGCTCGCACACCCTCGGGGGCATGTGCCACCACCAGCAGCGTTCCGCCTGGTCCGACCGCATCGATGAGCTTGCGCGCCACCGCCACATCGGCCGCTGCAATCGGGAAGTAGTGGGCGGTGACCAGTGCGAAATCGCGACCCGGGACATCGTCGGCGACGAGATCGGCCTGCAACCAGGTGATCGCCGGACGCGTATCGATCTCCCGCGCGCGGTCGACGGCGACCTGGGAGATGTCGAGCGCGGTGACCTGCCATCCGTGGTCGGCGAGCCACCGGGCGTCTGCTCCCTCACCGGATCCCACTTCCAGCGCCGTGGCGGGTGTCAGATCCGAAACCTCGATCGGTAGTGCGGGATTGACGTCGCTCGTCCACAACTTGTCGGTATCGCGATACCGCGCATCCCATTCGTCCGCGGTGTGGGGATTGCCGTCTGGAGTGCTCATGCCTCGACTCTGGCACGACCGCACCCGAACGTCGACGCCCCTTGCCCCAGTGGCAAGAAGTGGCCCCGAGGGCGACGTAGTCCACTCCGGACAAACGGGGGGTGCGCACACCCGGCCCGTGGGGGCAGACTGGGAGCCATGGCATTCCCCATTCGCATCGGTGTCCAGATCCAGCCCCAGCACGCTCCCGACTATTCCCTCATCCGCGACGCGGTTCTGCGCGCCGAGGATGCCGGCGTCGACGTCATCTTCAACTGGGATCACTTTTATCCGCTCTACGGCGATCCCGAGGGCGCCCACTTCGAGTGCTGGACGATGCTCGGCGCTTGGGCCGAGCAGACCGAGCGTGTGGAGATCGGCGCGCTGGTCACCTGCAACTCCTACCGCAACCCCGAACTGCTCGCCGACATGGCACGCACCGTCGACCACATCTCCGGAGGCCGGCTGATCCTCGGCATCGGCGCCGGCTGGTTCCAGAAGGACTACGACGAGTACGGCTACGAGTTCGGGACCGCCGGGTCGCGACTCGCCGACCTCGCAGAGGCGTTGCCGCGTATCGACTCGCGGCTGAAGAAGCTCAATCCGGCACCCACCCGCCACATCCCGGTGCTGATCGGCGGCAGCGGCGAGCGCAAGACGCTGCCCCTCGTCGCACAGTACGGCGACGCGTGGCACGGCTTCAACGACGTCGAGACCTACCGCCACAAGTCCAAGGTGCTCGCCGAGCACTGCGCCGCCGCCGGCCGCGACCCGGAGACCATCGAGCGGTCCGCGGGCGTGCAGTACAAGGACGACGTCGATGCCCTGCTCCGCGACGCCGACGCCATCAGCGCCGAAGGCGTGACCCTGCTGACCGTGGGCATCACCGGCCCCGACTACGACATGACCGCCGTCGAGGCACTGTGCCGCTGGCGCGGATGAGCTGACGTCATGTCGGTGCTGTGGGTCGTCGGAATCGTCGCGGCGGTCGTCTGCGCAGGATGCTGGGTGGCGTCGCTGATCACCGGCGACACCTCGTGGGTGGATCGGATCTGGTCGATCACCCCGGTGGTCTACATGTGGATCTTCTGCGGCGCAGCCGGTTTCGACGACCCACGGCTGTGGGTGATGACGGTGCTGGTCACCGCGTGGGGCGCACGGCTCACGTTCAACTTCGCCCGACGCGGTGGTTACACCGGCATGGAGGACTACCGGTGGCAGATCCTCCGATCGAAGATGAGCGGATGGCAATTCGCCCTGTTCAACCTGTTCTTCATCGTCATCTACCAGAACCTGCTGCTGGTGTTGATCACCCTGCCGGGTTACACCGCGCTGCGCCATCCCGGCGGTTTCGGTGTGCTCGACGTGATCCTCGCCCTGCTGTTCGTGGCGTTCCTCGCCGGTGAAACCGTTGCCGATCATCAGCAATGGGAGTTCCACCGGCGCAAGGCGGAGACGCTGGCGCAGGGCGCCACGCCGCCGTCGCGCTTCCTCACCGAGGGCCTGTTCCGCTACTGCCGTCACCCCAATTACTTCTGCGAACAGGCGCAGTGGTGGGTGATCTTCGCGTTCGGGGCCTCGGCAGCGGGCTCGGTGCTGCAGCCGACCGTCCTCGGCGCCGTCCTCTTGACCCTGTTGTTCGTCGGGTCGACGAAGTTCACCGAGTCGATCACGTTGGGCAAGTACCCGGAGTACGCCGACTATCAGCGCCGCACCGCGGGTTTCGTGCCCTTGCCACCGCGGCACCGCACGCTCGGCGCCACGTCGTGACGCCGAGCGCTGCGCTCATACCTCGGGCGCCACGGCTCACCCCTTGAACGCCGGATCGAGCGAGACCTGGTCGGAGTCCGAGTCGTAGTCGAACATCTCCCCGTAGCGTCCCCAGTCCACGGCGATCGCGAACTGCCGTTCGGCGTCGGCGGTACCGAATCCGCGGCTGAGCAGGTCGAGGAAGAACCCGGCCCGCAGTTTGCCGTCGGCACTGCTGCGCAGGGCGCGGATGATGGTGCGTACCAACGGCGCCCGCGTACTGGCCTGGGTGGCGAAGATCTCCTTGCTGTCCTGGATGCTGGCGCAGTCGAAGCGCGTACCGACCTCGGTGATGAGCAGGTCACCGTCCCGGGCCTCCATCAGGCCGAGCAGCACCGCGGCGTCGACGAGCGGGAGGAGGTCGTCGATCTCGAAGTTGAGGGTGGTGGCGAGGTCGGGAAGATCGGCGTCGCCACCTTGCGCGACGAGGATCTCGATGAGTCCGGCGATCCCGCCGACCGACGCGGCGGGCAGCGGCCGGTTCACCGGGGTCGCTTCGGCAGCAACGGCATTCGGCTCGGACGCCGGTACCGACCCGTTCGGGTCGAACCGTCCGGTGAGCACGCCGTACAGCTCGTCGACCAACGACACGAACTGCGGCGACTCCCGATCCCGGGGCCGGGGCATCGGAACCCGTGCCTCGTGGATGATGCGGCCGGGCTTGGAACCGAGGACGACGACGCGGTCGGCGAGCAGCACCGCCTCCTCGATGTTGTGGGTCACGATGCAGATGCTCTTGGTCGGGAAGTCCGATCCGGTCCACAGATCGATCAACTCGTTGCGCAGGTTCTCCGCGGTCAGCACGTCGAGGGCGGAGAACGGCTCGTCCATCAGCAGCAGGTCGGGCTGCAGCACCAACGCCCGCGCGAATCCGACGCGTTGCCTCATGCCGCCGGAAAGCTCACGCGGGTAAGCGGATTCGAATCCGTCCAATCCGATGGTGTCGATGGCGGCCAAGGCGCGCCGACGCCTCTCGTCGGGGCTCACACCGAGTGCGGCCAGCCCGAGCTCGACGTTGGCCTGCACCGTCAGCCAGGGCATCAGCGCGAACGACTGGAAAACCATGGCCGTCGACGCGTTGGCCCCCGACAGCTCCTTGCCGTTGGCGAGTACCGACCCGGTGCTGGCCGGGATCAGCCCGGCGATGATGCGCAGCAGCGTCGACTTACCCGATCCGGAACGGCCGAGAAGGGCAACGATCTCACCTGGTTCGATACGGAGGTCGATGCCGTCGAGCACGGTCAGCACGTCACCGCGCGGGCCGTCGAAACTCTTGGTCAATCCGCTGATCTCGATCAGGGGTGCGGGCCCGGTGGCACCACGGGTCTGCTCGTCGGTGATGGTGACAGTCATGAGATTTCCTCTTTCGCAAGCTGTTTCACAGTGAGTAGCGGCGCACGGCAAGGGCATAGAGCCGGCGCCAGAAGGCAGCGTTGGTGGCGACGACGAACAGACACATCACGACGATGCCCAGCAACAGCAGCGCGGTGTGTCCCGGCGCCGACGATGCGGTCTGTTCGGCGATGTAGTTGCCCAGTCCGTAGGCATGGTGGTCGGTCCCGTTGTAACTGACGAGTTCGGCGACGATGGAGGCGTTCCACGCCCCGCCGGCCGCGGTGATGCCGCCGGTCACGAAACTGGCGAAGATGCCCGGCAGCAACACATATCGCCAACGCAACACCCGGGGCAGCCGCATGTCCCGGGACGCCTCGAGCAGATCGTTGGGGATTGCGCCCGCCCCGGCGATCACGTTGAACAGGATGTACCACTGCGTACCGAGGGCCATCAGGACGATGCCGCCGATGTTCAGCGGAATGTGCCAGGCGATGAACACGGCCATCACCATCGGGAACAAGAAGTTCGCCGGGAAGCTGGCACACACCTGCACCACCGGCTGCAACATCCGGGTCAGCCTCGGGTTGAGGCCGATGATCACACCGATCGGCACCCAGATCGCGCTGGCGACGATCATCAGCGCCACCACGCGGGCCATGGTCGCCAGGCCCATTGCGAATACACTGCCGACGGTGGCGAGATCGGCCCAGGCCGCGATCGATTCGACCACCCGCCAGGTCGTGTAGACCAGAACCGCGAGCACCGCGACGACGAAGACCACATCGCCGGTGCGGCGGCGGGCCGCCGTGGTCGTCGTCACCGGTTGCGTACGGCCACCGAGGAATCCGCAGACCCGATCGAGGAAGGCGGCCACCGGCGCGAACACGATACCCGCGGCCCGGCCGGCGTTCGAGCGGCGCAGCAGCGAGAGCATCATCGATTTGGGTTCCACCCCGGATGCCGAGTTCTCGATACGGAACCGCTCGACCCAGGCGGTCAACGGGCTCCAGAACACCGCGTTGAGGGCTACGACGACGATCACCATCGTCAGGATCGCCCACCAGATCCGGGACAGCTGACCGGCATCCGACGCCGAGGCGACGTAGGCGCCGATCCCTGGCAGTGCGTAGGACTTGCCGCCGACGGTGACCGCCTCCGACGCGGTGAGAAAGAACCACGCACCACCGAAGCTCATCATCGCGTTCCACACCATCGGGATCAGGCCACTGGGCACGTCGAGTCGCCAGAACCGTTGCCAGCGCGTCATTCTCAGGTTCACCGCGGCCTCGGTGAGATCGCGGGGCTGGCTGACGAGCGACTGGTAGAAGGCGAACGTGATGTTCCAGGCCATCGAGGTGAAGATCGCGAAGATCGACGCGCACTCCAGGCCGAGTTCCGATCCGGGGAACAGGGCGACGAAGAACGTCACGGTCACCGACAGGAAGCCGAGAATCGGAACCGATTGCAGGATATCGAGAATCGGCAACAGCACCGTCCGTGCCCGCCGCGACCGGGCTGCCAGCGTCGCGTACACGAGGGTGAACACGATCGACAACCCCAGGCCGATGAACATCCGGAGAAGCGAACGTGCCGCGTAATAGGGAAGTTTCGCGGGATCGGTGTCGATCGACGATGGGGCGCCGGCCAAATCGGCGGGTGCGCCCATGGCGTGGGCCAGGGTGATGATGCACCAGATCAGGGCAGCCGCCCCGACGAGCACCAGGATGTCGGCGGGCCAGGCGCGTGGACGTACCCGTTCGGGCCGCCCGGCGGTCGGCGGCGCGCCCCGACGCAGAACTGTGGTCATGTCTGAAAGCCTTTCGCGGACAGCGCAGTTGGTGGACAGTGCCGTTGGCGGACAGTACCGTTGGCGGACAGTACCGGTGGCACAAGGGACTCCTCGGGCGTCAGCTACCCGATGGCACAGCAATGAGCGGCCGCGTCGGACCCGTCGTGCGGCAGCGCGAGCACGACGACGGACCGGCGGGCAGCCGGAAGAGTCAGTTGATCAATGGGGGTGGTACCCGCGTCAGCGCCGGGTACCGGATATAGACGGGCCGTCACTCATGTGCCCACCTCCTACGTCTCCTCGTCAGACCTTTGGCACTTCGCGGCGTCACCCGTACGACGACGGGAGCCAATCGGGACTCACCCTTGATCCGAATGAATCTGTCCTGACCCTTGGCGTCTCTCGACGTTCGGGGTCGCTGGCCTGTTTCCGCGAAGGAGCCTCAGCGAACAAGCGCACCTTGCGAAGCAAGGTTGGCACCGAAGTGCGCCGCGCGCAAGCCCGGCACCGCCGACCCCGGCAATCCCGACGACCTGCCACCGGCTGCGGGCCGCATTTCGGGCAAGCCGGTCGCTGCCCGACGCACCTCACCTCGCCGGAACCCGCGCCCCGATGCCCTAGATTGAGTGACATGCTGTGTTCGGGATCGCCGGGGCAGACCCGGCACGCGATGCGATCGTCGGGGCCTGTCGCGCCGGCCACCCGCGGACTCGCGGCGGTGGTTTTCCTCGCTGCCGTTCTGTTCGGACCGCTTCTGCTCGGGACGGGCGCGGCCCACGCCGAGCCGCCGACCCGTCTACCCGAGCCGATCTCCGATCCGGCGGGTGTCCTGTCGGTCGATCAGCGCGCCCAGATCCAGACGGCGACCGACAATCTGTACAACGATCACAGCGTTCAGCTGTGGGTGGTCTACGTCAAGAATTTCGACGGCCAGAACCCCGAGGAGTGGGGTCGCAAGGCCGCCGAGCTCAGTGGGCTCGACGACCACGAGGTGCTACTCGCCGTCGCCACCGAGGACCGTGCCTACTGGTTCGGCACCATCGGCTTCGTTGACGGCGTGACCCAGTCGAACCTGTCCGACATCGCGACCGGCGACATCGTTCCCGCTCTCAAGAAGGGCAACTTTCCGGGCGCCGGGGTAGCAGCCGCCGACGGCCTCTCCGATGCCCTCACCCCGTCGCACACCGGACTGATCGTCGCCGGCTCGGTGGCCGGTGTCGCCGTCGTCGGTGCCGGAGGGGCGTGGGTTTACTCCCGTCGGCGCAAACGCCGCGCCCTCGACAGCGGACTCGAGACGCTGCGGGAGCAGGAACTGACCGTCGACCAGTTGGCCGCGCAACCGCTCGATGTGCTCGACCCGTGGTCGCGGGAGGTGCTCACCGACACCGACAATGCGATCCGCACCAGCGAGGAGGAATTGCGGCTCGCGGTCGGCGAGTTCGGTGAGGCGCAGACCGCTCCGTTCACCGCCGCGGTGGCGCGAGCGCGAGAGGCGCTGGCGGCGTCGTTCACGGTGCGCCAGCGTCTCGACGACAACATCCCCGAGACCCCCGACGAGCAACGATCGATGCTGCTGCAGATCATCACCGCCTGCACCGACGCCGACGGCGCCCTCGACGCACAGGTGGCGGCGTTCGACGAGATGCGCAACCTGCTGATCAACGCCGACGCCCGGTTCGACGAGATCACCCGCCGGCTGGTCGATCTGCGTACCCGCGCCGACGCCTCGGCCGGGCAGCTCGAGGCGCTCGTCTCACGTCACGGTGCGCAACAGTGCGCCTCGATCCTGCACAACGTGGAGCTGGCTCGTCAGGAGATCGGATTCGCCGAGCGCAGCGCCGATCAGGGGCGCGAGGCGATCTCCCGGCCGGCCGGAGAACAGGGTCCGGCGGTCGCCGACATCCGCGCCGCGGAGGGCGCGATCGCCCAGGCGACCCGCCTGCTCGACGCCATCGACAACGCCGAGGACAATATCGCCGCCGCGCACTCCCGTATGCCCGCGCTGATCACCGAGGTCGAGGGAGAGCTGGCCGAGGCCGCGCAGTTCGGTGCCGACGGCGGGCCGGAGCTGGCGTCGGCGGCCGCGACGGCGACCACGGCCCTGCAGGCCGCGCGCACCGGATTCGACGCCGACCCGCTCGGCGTGTTCACCTCCCTCGTCGACGCCGACGCCGCACTGGACAAGGCTCTCGACGCCGCGCGCGGGGCGGCTGCCGAGCGCACACGGCGGTCCGAGATGCTCGGTGCGGCACTGACATCGGCGCAGGCGAAGGTGTCGGCGGCACGCGATTTCATCGGTACCCGACGCGGTGCGGTGCAGTCGGTCGCGCGGACCCGCCTCTCCGAGGCCGAGCGATTGCTGGCCAGCGCGCAGAACACCGGCGCCACCGATCCCCTCGCAGCCGCCGATGCGGCCCGGCGTGCGGGCTCGCTGGCCGATCAGGCGCTGATGGCCGCGCAGGGAGACGTGGTCGGCTGGCAGCAGGGTCAGCAACCGCGAACGCACGGATCATCCACGGCCGGAGCGGTTCTCGGTGGCATCCTGGTCGACAGCTTCCTACGCGGAACGATGCGCGGCGGTGGCGGTTTCGGTGGTGGTGGTTTCGGGGGCGGCTACACCAGTGGTGGGCGTAGTCCCGGGTCGTTCGGCGGATCGTCGAGTTCCGGCCGGATCGGGGTCGGCGGTCGGTTCTGAGCGTGCCCGGTCGGTGATGTCGGGTGGCGCTGCGGCACAACGGGTTCACACAAGGGGTTGCGCGGCACGAGGTTTCAGCGGGCGGCGTTCTTGACGAACTCGGCCGGGGCGCCGGCCGGTGGCCGGGTCCCCGCGAAGAACCCGCCGCGCACATGTCGGCGGGGGGTGTCGTCGTCGGTGGCGCGCGCTGCGGAATGCCACAGGTATCCGTCGTGCAGCAAGATGTCGCCGCGCTCGAGGTAGACACCGATCTCGCCGGGCACCTTCTCGAATCCGAGCGGCATCGCGAACGGCGGTGCGGCGTTGGTCCATCCGCGGGCGGGCACCGCGGTCGCCGGTACCTCGACGTTGTTGACGTTGCGAAACGGTGCGGGTGTGGCCCAGCGATGACTGCCGGGCACCACGCGGAGGAAGCCGTTGGCCGGTGAGGTGGCGTCGATGTGGATGGTGAAGGCCGCCGACGGCCAGATGTCCATGCTGGGGCTGGCCTGCCAATCCGAATGCCAGCCGATGCGCGAGTACCCCGACTCGCGGCCCGGGCGGGCATCTTGGTAGACCACTCCGAACCCGTCGTCGGAACGCAGCCACGCGTTCTCACCGATCGCCGCCCGGACCGCGGCGAGCAACGCCTCGTCGGCCAGGAGTGCGGGCACCGACGGGGCGAGTTCGTTGACGTACTCGACGTAGTTGGCGAATCGTTGCGCCTTCGATGCGTCGTCGAGGAACACCGTCGAACCGTAGCGGGCGTCGAGCTCACCACGAATCACCCTGTCCTGAGCCGAAACACACTCGCGTTCGATCACGGCGATTCCCCCGGCGTCGAGTAGTCCGCGCAGCGTCGCGTACCCGTTCGCGTGATAGAACCGCGCGAGTTCGGTGGTCTGGTCGGGGGTGAAGATGCCCGGTTCGCCGATCATGGGCGTCACGATAGTCCGGTGCGTCGCACCTCGCCGTGCGAGCGCGCACCGGCTGTTCGTCCCGCGTTCACCCGGAGATCTCCGCCGGTTCGACCGGCCTCCCTACGGTCTGACAAGGTTCGCAAACAGCCCTTTGCGGACAATCGTCGTCCACCCCAGTTCCGGAGGTCTTCCTCGTGCGTATTCCGTTGCAGCTGTTCACCTCCGCACATGACGCCGCCCGCAATGCCGGCGTCGGCACCTCTGCGCGCGCCCGGATCACCTGCCGATACAAGTGCGGTGAGGCCTGCTGGCACGAGCCCGGCAACACCAGCGACAACGCCTACTTCCGAGACATCGTGCGCGCCGGGGTGTCTCGACGTGGATTCCTCAAGGGGTCGGCCGTGGTGGCGGGCAGCGTCGCGGCCACCTCGCTACTCGCGGCCTGTGGTGACGACGCGGCGAGCACCGCGTCGGCGACACCGCGGCCCGGCATGGATTTCAGACCGGTGGCCCCCAACACCACCGACGCGGTGGTGATCCCGGACGGGTATCGCCAGCAGGTGGTGATCCGGTGGGGTGACCCGGTGCTGCCCGGTGCACCCGCTTTCGACTTCGACAACCAGACGCCGCAGGCGCAGGCCATGCAGTTCGGCTTCAACAACGACTTCGCCGGGCTCATCCCGATCGACGGCGTCAATGGTGGCAGCGGTGCTCCCGACCACTTCTATCTGGTGGTGAACCAGGAGTACACGACCGAGGAGTTCATGTTCCGCGGATATGTGCCCAAGGAGCCGACCGAGCAACAGGCCCGCATCTCGATGGCCGCGCACGGGATCACCGTCGTCGAGGTGGCCGCGGTCCCCCGCTCGGGTGCGTTGACTCCGGTTGTCGGGGAACGGAATCGGCGTATCACCGCGTCGACCCCGTTCCGGCTGACCGGGCCGGCGGCCGGCAGCGAATACGTTCGCACCTCGGCGGATCCGGCCGGAACGACCGTGCTCGGCACGATCGGCAACTGCTCCGGTGGCATCACTCCGTGGGGCACGATGCTCTCCGGTGAGGAGAACTTCAACAACTACTTCCCCAACGCGAGTCGGGTGACCGAACCCGCCGCCGTCGAGAACCTCGAGCGCTACTCCTTTGCCGACGACGCCGACTATCACCAGTGGGGTCGCTACGAGACACGCTTTGATCTCGCGCAGGAACCCAACGAGGCCAACAGGTTCGGTTATGTCGTCGAGGTCGATCCGCAGGACCCGGCGTCGACGCCGATCAAGCACAGCGCGCTGGGTAGGCTCAAACACGAGTCGGCGACCATCCATGTGGTGCAGGGTGGTTCGAATGCCGGCACCGTCGTCGCCTACAGCGGCGACGACGAACGCTTCGAGTACATCTACAAACTCGTCTCGAGCCGCAAAGTCTCCGAGGGACGCTCGAAGACCGCGCGTGCGGCGAACCTACGAATCCTCGACGAGGGCACCCTCTACGTCGCAAGCTTCACCGGTGATCATCCCGAGCAGATCGACGGCAGCGGCCGGGTACCCGACGGTGGGTTCACCGGCACCGGTCGCTGGCACAAGCTGCTGACCGTCGACGAGAACGGTTCGGCCACTTCTCATGTCGAGGGCATGACACCGCAGCAGGTGGCGGTGTTCACCCGGGTCGCCGCGGACAAGGCCGGTGCCACCAAGATGGACCGTCCCGAGGACATCGAGCCGCATCCGCAGACCGGCAAGGTGTATTGCGCACTGACCAACAACACCAAGCGCGGCACAAAGGGCAAGGCCGCCGCCGACACCGCCAATCCGCGCAACGAGAACAAGAACGGTCAGATCATCGAGATCGATGACGACCACGCGGGCACCGAGTTCACCTGGAATCTGCTTCTGGTGTGCGGGGATCCGGCCGAGGCCGACACCTACTACGCGGGTTTCGACAAGACCGCGGTGAGCCCGATCTCGTGCCCGGACAACGTGGCCTTCGATCCGCACGGCAACCTGTGGATCTCCACCGACGGCAACGCCCTCGACAGCAACGACGGTCTCTTCGCGGTCGCGCTCGACGGACCTCGGCGCGGCGAGACCAAGCAGTTCCTCACCGTGCCGGCCGGCGGTGAGACGTGCGGACCGATCATCGCCGACGACCGCGTCGTGGTGTGCGTGCAGCACCCGGGCGAGGATGACGACCACTCCGCGGACAATCCGATGTCGCACTGGCCCGACGGCGGGAACTCACAACCGCGGCCCTCGGTGGTGGCGGTGTGGCGCGACGGTGGTGCGATCGGCGTCAACGCCTGACGTCGCGGCCCCAGACGAAGTACGCGATGGGGCCGAAGTAGTTCACGAAGGACGCGGCCACCCACGCTCGTTTGGTGCCGCGGATCTCGGCTGCCGGGCGGCGGGACAGATCCCAGAGTGCCGCCGCCTGCAGCGCGATCTGCGCGAATGCGCCGACGCGGATCGCCGTCCGCGACCGTGGGGACAGTTCGGAGAACTTCTTCTTGCGTCGGGTCACACAGGTCACAGTACCCACCGCTTTTATTTCATATCTCTAAGTATTAGACTTACGAAGTGTGACCGCCGCGCATCAGGACACCGCTTCCCTCGCCCGAGCCATTCGCCCGGACCTGACCCGTCTGTACCTGATGTTGCGACGCCACACACCGATTCCCGAGTATTCGTCGGCCCAGGCCTCCGGCCTGGCGACCCTGCTCGACCACGGACCGATGCGCATGGGTGACTTCGCCGCACGCGAATCCATCCGCATGCCCACCGCCACCAGCCTCGTCGACGGTCTCATCCGCAACGGGCTGGTCCTGCGCGAACCCGATCCGACCGATCGCCGCGCCGTGCTGGTCTCACTGACCGACCACGGCCGGGCGGTGCTCCAACGGGTTCGCGAACAGCGCGATGACGTGCTCGCCCACGCCATCGCCGAACTCTCCGACGACGACCGCGCCGCGCTGGCCGCCGCCGCACCGGCCCTGCGAGCGCTGCACGAAGTGCTCGAGGGCACCGTTCCGACACGTCAACGAGGAGACCAATGACCACCCGAACACCGGCTGCCACAGCCACATCCGACGACCACTCACTGCTCGCCACCTTCGCCGCACAACCTCGCACCGTCTGGGTGACCGCGTTCGCCGCGGTCATCGCGTTCATGGGGATCGGCCTGGTCGACCCGATCCTCAACAGCATCGCCGAGGCGCTCAACGCGCCGCCGGACAAGCTGACCCTGCTCTTCGGCGTGTACGTCGGCGTACAGTGCGTCGCCATGCTGATCACCGGCTGGTCTGCCTACCGATTCGGCCCGAAACGCACACTGACCGTAGGGCTTTCACTGATCGTCATCGCCGCGGCCATCTCCGCGTTCGCCGGCGGCATCGACCAGTTGATCGCCTACCGGGTGATCTGGGGACTGGGCAACGCGCTGTTCATCGCCACCGCACTCGCCTTCATCGTGAGCTCGGCCAAGGGCTCCACGCACGGCGCGATCATGCTGTACGAGGCCGCATTGGGCGTCGGCCTGGCCGTCGGGCCATTGCTCGGGGCGATCCTCGGCTCGTGGACCTGGCGTGCACCGTTCGGTGGCACCGCGATCCTCATGCTGATCGGCGCCATCCTGTGCGCGGTGATGCTCCCCGCCGACGGGCCGCGCACCAGTCGCGAGCCGGTGGCGATCCTCGATCCCATCAAGGCGCTGCGCAACCGTACGTTGCTGATCACCTCGATCGGCTCCGCCTTCTACACCGGCGCTCTGTTCACCGTCATCGCCTGGGCACCGATTGCCATGGGGCTCAAGCCCATCTGGGCCGGACTGATCTTCTTCGGTTGGGGTCTGCTCACCGCACTCGCCGGTGTCTTCGTCGCACCGCGCATTGCCGAGGCGCTCGGCCAGCGTGGTGGCGTGATGTCGGCGATCGCCGCGTACGCCGTGGTGATGGCACTGGCCGGCGTCGGCACCTTCACCGGTCACGTGTGGCTGATCGGACTCGCCGTCGTCCTGTCGGGCATCCCGTCCGGTGTGCTCAACACGCTGTTCACCGGTGTCGCGATGGGGTCGGGAGACGGCTCGACGCCGCGGTCGGTCTCGAGCGCCGGCTACTCGTTCCTGCGGTGGGCCGGTGCGGCGGTGGCCGCCGTTCTCGTCGCACATCTCGCCGAGTGGTTCTCCTCGACGGCCGCCCCGTGGTGGTTCGCCGCCGCGTACTGCGTCGTCGCCGTCATCGCGGTGAGCTTCGTCCGCACCACCGGCGCCGAATCCCACGAGGTGGCCGAAGAAGCGGTGCTCGTCGGGGCCGAGGAGTACTGAGGCCGGGAGTCCTGGGACCCGTTCTCATCCAAGACCGCTCACCCACCGGGTGGGCGGTCTTCGTGTGTCGCTCTGTGTGTGTCAGTCCAACCAATCCAGCACCGACGCGGCGGTCCAACTCTGCTGCATGCTGCCGAGCGGTTCGCCGGTGAAGGGTTCGTAGTACTCGGCGAAGGCGCCGTCGGTGGCCTGACGCAGACCTTCCTCGCGCAGTCGCGCCGATCGCTCGGGCCAGCCCCGCCGCGCGAACGCCCAACTGAACAACCACGTCATCACCGGCCAGACCGGGCCGCGCCAGTACTCGCGCGACCGGAAGTCCGCGGAGATCGGCGACGTCGACGGCGGCACGGCGTAACGCAGGTCCGGATGTCCGCAGAACCGCGGTCCGTCGAACAGGCGGAGCAGTGCACGCTCCTGCTCGCGCGACAGGCCGCCGCACAGCAGCGGCGCGAACTGCGCGATCGTCTCGGTGGTGATCCACCTGTCGGCCCGGAGGTCGAAATCCCTTGCTGCGCCGTTACGTTCGTTGGACGCCGCGGCCACACCGGTCCGGTAACGATCGGCCCAGGCCCGAAGGTCCCGGACGTCGGACCGCGGTTTGGAGTAGTCCTCCCCGATGGTCGCCAGCACGTCGCAGGCGAGCGAGAAGATGGCACTGACGAAAACGTCCTCCACGGCGAAACTCATCACCTTGGGGAGCAACTCGTCGTCGTAGTTGGCGCGCTTCATCTCCTCGACCAGCCAGATATAGCGGTCGTACTCGTGGTCGGTGGGTCGCATCGACAGGTCGGTGACGTGGTCGAGGTCGGCGCGCTGGTACGGGGGGAGATCGTCGCCGGGGGTCACCCCCGCGTAGGGCTTGTCCCAGCGCGGGGAGTTGTCCATCCCTGACTCCCACCCGTGATAGATCGTGATGCGTCCACGACCGTTGGGGTCACGGGCGTGCGCGAGCCAGCGGTGCCAGCGCACGAGGGCGCCCCACCGCCGGTCGATGAACTCGTTGGCCATCGAGCGGGTGGTGCGACCGTGGCGTCGCGAGTGGTCCAGGATGCGTTGCACGGCGATCGCGTGCACGGGCGGCTGGGTGATCCCGGAGGTGTCGGGGTAGTCCGGTGCGCACTCGGCCAGGCGCGCGCACTCCCAGCGTCGGGGTCCGGGGAAGTAGCCGTCGCGGCCATTGGCGAACACGATGTGCGGGATCATCCCGTTGGACCACTGCGCCGAGAGCAACGTGTCCATCTCGATGACCGCGCGTTCCACCGACAGCGGCGCCAGTCCCACGGTGACGAACGCCGCATCCCAACTCCACATGTGCGGGTACAGGCGAGGGGCGGCACTGGTCATCGTGCCCAGGTCGTTGCCGCGCAACAGGTACGCGGCGCGTGCCGCGAGCTGGGTGGGGGTGAAACCGTTGCGCGCCATGCGGAGATTCTGCCCCGCCGTGCTCATCGGCGCCGGATGAGGATCGGCCGGCGCCGCAATGCCGGGTTCTAAACTCGGATCATGTCCACCGCATTGATCACCGGGGCCAGTCGCGGCCTCGGCGCCGCCATCGCCCGTCAACTCGCCCCGACCCACGATCTGCTACTCGGCGGGCGTCCGTCGGCTGAGCTCGACGCGCTGGCCACAGAATTGGACGGCGCCGGGAGCGGAGCGAGCGGGCCGAATAGTCACGGCGCCGGGAGCGGAGCGAGCGGGCCGAATAGTCACCGCGCATCGACGTTTGCGGTCGACTTGACCGATCACGAGGAGGTGGAGGCGGCCGCGGAGGCCATCTCGTCGCTGGATGTGCTCGTGCACAGCGCGGGTGTCGGGAGCAGTTTGTTGCCGGTCAGGGAGACTCCCGTCGACGAATGGCGTCACCTTCTCGAGGTCAATCTCATCGCGGCGGCGGAGCTGACCCGCGTCCTGCTCCCGGCGCTGCGTGCATCGGGCGGGCACGTCGTCTTCATCAACTCGGGTGCGGGCCTGCGCGCCAATCCGGGCTGGGCCGCCTACGCGGCGAGCAAGTTCGGGCTGCGCGCGCTCGCCGACGCGCTACGCCTCGAGGAACCATCGTTGCGGGTCACGTCGGTCTTCCCCGGTCGGATCGACACCGACATGCAGCGCGACCTGATCGCCATCGAGGGCAAGGAGTACGACCCGGGTCAGTTCCTCAAGCCGGAGTCCGTCGCGGCGGCCGTCGTA
The DNA here is from genome assembly GCF_002043085.1 of Gordonia sp. i37. Taxonomy (NCBI): domain Bacteria; kingdom Bacillati; phylum Actinomycetota; class Actinomycetes; order Mycobacteriales; family Gordoniaceae; genus Gordonia; species Gordonia sp. i37. The sequence goes on from NZ_MVPX01000530.1 coordinate 17,198, forward strand.
CATGCCATCCACACTCCTGCCGATGCCCATCCCGCCGAGATCGTGCTGCGGCCGACGGGCCGATGACCGCCGATCACCTGTGACGTTTCAGAGCTGGACGAGGTCGCTGGGTTGCCACACCGCTCGCATCGAGGCGATCTTGCCGTCGGCGTCGAAGACCATGATGTCGACCGGGGTGATCTCGAAGCGCATGCCGGAGGTTCCGGTGACGAGGGTGAACTCGAAGACCGCGGTGTCGCCGGCGATTTTCTTCCACTTCAGAGTTGCGGTGCGCTCGTCCATGTTCGTGATGATCGAGTAGAACTCGACGAGTTGCTCGCGGGTGTTGCGAACGTCTGCGCCGATCGGGTCCTCGACGGTCGCGTCGGGTGCGTAGAGGTCGGCGATCTGTTCGGCGGTGCCGTTGGTCAGGAAGTCGATGTAGTTCTCGACGACCTCGGTGATCCGGGCCTGCGCCCTGTCGGAGTCCTGCGCACTGCTGTCCTGTTCGACGCTCATCGACTGTCCCCTCTGCTGAATAATTAGAACGTGTTCTCGTTTGACGATAGCAGCGGCGCGCACCTGGCGGGAATGGGTTCTTCGGTCATCCGGACAACCGATACCCACAGCTGTCCGCACAGCATCGGACATCGCGAATTTGATAGGTTCGCGCACACACTGTGTGTCCGACAACGGCGCGGACGCGATCATCGGTTCGTCGAGGGAGCCCCATGAGCCAGCCACCGGGAGACGGCTCTCGGGATCCGGGGTGGGTGGCGCCGGGAGCGGAGCGAGCGGGCCACGATGCGCCGGCGCCGGGAGCGGAGCGAGCGGGCCACATTCCACCTGCGCCGTCCGGCGCGGCCGACGAATGGACATCGACGCCGACACCACCGCCTCCGCCGATCACCGGCCCCCAGTGGGGGACTGCGGTCGGCGGGCAGCCGGGTGCCGCGTCGCAGGATCCTCGGTATATGCCAGGCCACTTCGGTCCCCCGCCGACGCACAAACCGGGCATCATCCCGCTGCGTCCGCTGAACGTCGGCGATCTGATCAGCGGCACGTTCGCGGCGATCTTCGGTAATCCGCGCGTCTACTTCGGGTGGTCGGCGGTGGTGAGTGGGGTCGTCACGGTCGGCGGCCTACTGGTCTTGGTGGTTGTTCGGATGGTGAGCGACTCGGGACTCTTCGATGCGGAAGCATGGCTGGCCGGCGGGCCCGACGCTATATCGGACGCCGCGTGGGTCGGGCGATGGATGCTCGCCGGACTGGTGGCCTACCCGGTCGCGCGCGATGTCATGGGTGTCCGCTCGGGGTGGATCGAGTCGTGGCGATTCATGCGCGGATCGATATGGCGAATCCTTGGCGGCACAGCGCTTCTCGGGCTGGTGACTCTCGTGTGCTTCATTCCTGCCCTCGTTGTGATCGAGCTCGGTCTCGATTCGGCGGGCGTCGGTACGCTCGTCGCGGTGCTGATCGTCACTGCGGTGCTGGTGCTCGGATACTCGTGGCTCTACATCCGGATGTCGCTGACGGTGCCCGCGGCTGCCGTCGAGGGTCTGGGTCCCGTTGCCGCCCTGGCGCGTTCGGTCACACTGACCCGGCGATCGTTCGGCTGCTACTTCGCTGTGGTCCTGTTGCTGAACCTCATCACCGTGGTCATCGAGCTCGTGCTGTCGCAGGTCGTCGATGCGGTGACCGGCCTCGGCGGTGGTGTGCTCGGCGGTGTCGTCGCCGTCGTGCTGGCGGTGCTCGTCGCAGCGCTCGTACAGCCGCTGATCGCGGTGGCGTCGGCACTGATGCATGTCGATGCCCGAATCCGCAAGGAGGGCTTCGACATCGAGTTGAACCAGTCCTTGTCCGGAGGGGGTGTGCCGTGGGCGCCGCGCTGACCGTGCTGGCCGACGGCTTGACGCCGGGCAACGACGAGGCTCGCCAGTGGGCCCGCGACGCGTGGTCGGATTCGCGGGGTTCGGGACCCAGCGCCGCCGACCGGCTCGGCGACGACATCGGGCGCTGGATCACCGATCGCCTGCTCGATGTGGTGGGTGCGGGCAAGACCGTGCCGGGCATCATCGCGATCATCGCGGCACTCGTGGTGGTCGCCCTGCTGATCTACGGCATCAGATTCATGCGCCGTACCCCGCGTACCGCTGCCGCCGACGTCGATCGCAGTGTGCTGTCCGACGATCCGTCATCGGCGCGCACCTTGCGCGCCCGCGCCGAATCGTTGCTCGCAGAAGGAGACACGAACGGTGCCGTCGTCTTCGCGATGCGCGCTCTGACCCGACGCTGCATCGAGCGCACCGTGCTCGACGATCTGCCGTCGTTGACCGCACATGAGGTCGCGACCCGGCTGCGCCCGGTGTTCGCCGACCATGCGGCCGATCTGGGCGCGGCCGCCGACCTGTTCGACCGCGTCGCCTACGGTCATGCATCGGCGACGGCCGACGAGGCCCGACGACTGTTGACCCTCGACGCCGAGCTGCGTTCGGCACGACCGTCCGCGGAGAACGGCGTCGGCTCCGGCGCAACGTATGCGGTGCCACGATGAGCACGCCGAACACCACACCGACACTCGAGAAGACCGGCGGGGAGCCGAATACGCCGGGACCCGGACGGACTCGATCAGGGCGTTGGGTGTGGTGGGTGGTCGGCGGTGTCGTCGTTGCGGTGGTCCTCGTACTCGCGGTGCTCGCGCTGGTCTCCGCGGCCGGGAACCGCTCGTCGAACACCACCCCGCTCGATCCCGGCAATCGTGGCTCCGACGGAACGAGCGCGCTCGCGTCCATCATCGACGACCACGGCGTGAACGTCTCGGTCGTCCGCGGTCTCGACAGCCTGCGGACGACTTCGACCCCCGGTGCCGATACCACCGTGGTCATCAGCGGCCAGGCGGTGATCTCCACCGATGTCGCCGAAGCCATCTACGACCGGGTGCGGTCGGCGCATCGGGTCGTCCTGATCGATCCGTCGTACCCGCTGCTCGCCGCCTTCACCTCGCAGGTCAGCACCTCCTACGGCGAAAGCCTCCTATCGGTGAGCAAGGCCGACTGCACCCTTGAGGGCATCTCACCCTCCGACGTCGTCACCTCCGACCCGGGAAACGGCTTTGCCGGCGGACTGGATACGACGACCGGTGTGACCCAATGCTTCTCACGCGGACAGAACAACGGCGTCAACATGGTCAGCGTGCCCGCCGATCTGGGCGGCCCGCCGGTGGTGGCGATGACCGCCCCGATGACCCTCAACCAGAATCTGGCGCGCTACGACAACTCCGGCGTCGCGATACGCACCATTGCCACCACCGATCATGTCCTCTGGTACGTCCCGCAACGCGATGACAAGGTGTCGGATCAGAATTCGAACTCCGACCAGCACAACTCTCAATCGGTGTTCCCGCGGGCCGTCGGGCCGTTGTTCCTGCTGGCGTTCTTCGCGGTGCTGGCGCTGATTCTCTGGCGGGGGCGG
>NZ_MVPX01000531.1:0-28419 GCF_002043085.1 Gordonia sp. i37
CGCCGACCGGGCGGCGGCCGTGCTGCGTGTGCGCACCATCGCCGGGATCGCCGGGTATCTGGGACTGCCGTACGACCCCGGCCATGCTCTCGACACCCTCGACGAGCCGGACGTCCACACGTCCTCGACCGATCCCGCTCTGGCTGCGATCATCTCGGCCGTCGCCGACGCCACCGGCCGGGACCCGGCGCAGGTGAGCGCTCTACTCGCCGGCCCGCTGCCGACCACCGATCCCGACCTGGTTCGGTTCACCGACGCCCTGACCGCCCTCGACAAGGAAGTCCTCCGCAGACCATGAATCCCGAGACACCCGCCGCTTCCACGTACTCCCCCACCGACACCCCGCCCCGTGATCTGCGTGCCGCGTTGAGCGCGGTGCGCGGCGAGGTCGCCAAAGCCGTCGTGGGTCAGGATCCGGCCGTCGCCGGTATCCTCATCGCATTGCTGTGCCGCGGCCACATCCTTCTCGAAGGTGTTCCGGGCGTGGCGAAGACGTTGCTGGTGCGCTCGGTCGCGGCAGCGTTGTCCGTCGACACCAAACGCGTGCAGTTCACCCCCGATCTGATGCCCGGTGACGTCACCGGCTCGCTGATCTTCGACAACGCCACCTCCGAGTTCACCTTCCGGCCCGGGCCGGTGTTCACCAATCTCCTTCTGGCAGATGAGATCAATCGGACACCACCCAAGACGCAGGCGTCGCTCCTCGAAGCGATGGAGGAGCGGCAGGTCTCGGTCGACGGTGTGCCCCGCCCGCTCCCCGACCCATTTCTGGTCGCGGCGACCCAGAATCCCGTCGAGTACGAGGGCACTTATCCCCTGCCGGAAGCGCAGCTCGACCGCTTTCTGCTCAAGGTGACCCTGCCCGTCCCACCCCGTGACGACGAGATCACCGTGCTCGCACGGCATGCCGCGGGATTCGACCCGAAGGATCTGGGAGCGGCCGGGCTGCGACCGGTGGCCTCCGCTGCCGACATCGTCGCCGCCGCCGATGCCGTCCGGCACGTTGCGGTGGCCCCGCAGGTGGCGGCGTACATCGTCGACATCGCCCGGGCCACCCGGACCTCACCGTCACTCGCGCTCGGGGTCAGCCCGCGCGGCGCCACCGCCCTGTTGTCCACCAGCCGGGCGTGGGCATGGCTGGGCGGACGGGACTTCGTCACACCCGACGACGTCAAGGCGCTGGCCCAATCGACTCTGGCACATCGCCTTTCGTTGCGACCGGAGGCCGAGCTCGAAGGCGTGTCGGTGGCGGCGGTCCTCGACGCCGCCATCGCCTCGGTGCCCGTGCCGCGCTGATGGTGCTCACCGGCCGGTTCTTCGCGCTCGTGGTGGCGGGCGCGATCCCGGTGATCGCCTACCCACGCTACTGGGTGGCCCTGCTGTGGGTCCTGGGATGCGTGGTCCTCATGGTCGTCGATCTGATCGCCGCCGGGTCGACGAGAACCCTGCGGCTCTACCGGCTTCCGTCGGCGCCCATCCGCCTCGGCGAGACCGGGAGCTCGGTTCTGATGGCGCACAACGTGACCGGCCGCCGGTTCCGGGCGCGGATCAACGATTCGTGGCAGCCGTCGGCGGGCGCGGTGAACGCGGTGCACGCGGTGTCGTTGGCGCCCGGCGAGCAGCAACAGCTGGTGACCGGGCTGCGGCCGACCCGCCGGGGGGATCGGCTCACGCATCGGGTGACGGTACGGCGGATGGGTCCGCTCGGACTGGCCGGGCGGCAATCGGGCTATGCCGTACCCGGCTCCATTCGTGCACTGCCACCGTTCGACTCCCGAAAGTTGTTGCCGTCCCGGCTCGCCCGGCTCCGTCAGCTCGACGGCCGCTCGGCGGTGCGGATTCGTGGGCAGGGCACCGAATTCGACTCCCTGCGTGACTACGTCGACGGCGACGACGTGCGCAGCATCGACTGGCGCGCCACCGCCCGGCGACGGTCGACGGTGGTGCGGACCTGGCAGCCCGAGAAGGACCGCCACATCGTGATCGTGCTGGACACCTCACGCACCTCCGCGGGCCGCATCGGTGATGCTCCGCGTCTCGACGCGGCGATGGACGCGGCCCTGCTGCTGGCCGCCCTCGCCGCGCATGCCGGTGATCGCGTCGATCTGATCGCCGGTGATCGCGTCGTCCACCGGCGCGTGGTCGGCGCGTCGCGAACCACCCTGCTCGGTGATCTCGTCAGCGCGATGACGGCGTTGGAACCGGCCCTACTGGAAGCAGATTGGCCGCTGCTGGCCGCCGAGGTGAGCACACTGACCCGGCAACGAGCGCTGCTCGTGTTGTTGACGCCCCTGGAGCCGGCGGCCATCGAGGAGTCGATGCTGGCACCGCTGTCGGTGCTGGCGCAGCGGTACAAGGTGGTGATCGGATCGGTCCGTGACCCGCAGCTCGCCGCGATGGCTGCTCTGCGCGACGACGCGGCCGACATCTACGACGCCGCCGCTGCCGCCCGCACCCTGGCCCTTCGCGGACGCACCGAATCGGCGGTGTCGCGCCTGGGCGTCGACGTCGTCGACGCCGACCCGGCAGATCTGCCGGCGGCGCTCGCCGATCATTACCTCACCCTCAAGTCGCGCGGTCTGCTCTGAACCAGTCGGTGCGTTCCCCAACCCGGTCTGTTAACTCCCCTATTGGTTGTCAGACGCCCCAATCTGGTTGACAGCCATCGCTACTCGCCACCTGCACACCATCATCGTGTAGCGTCCGGGGCGGGTTGGGGTTTGCTCAGGAGGGGAAATCCGTTGCGCCCGAATCACCTCAGCTCCCCCATATCGGTGGCCGCACTGTCTCTGATCGCTGCGGCCGTCGCGGCCGGTCATGGGGTCAATGCTGGGGTCGATGCCGCGGATTCCGCATCGGTGACTTTGTCCCCGGCGAACGTGCGCCTGGCGTCGACCGTGCTGACAGTCGCGGGGAACACCTCCATCGTGAGCACTCCCATGCCACAGGAGCTCCGAGGCGAACTCTGTCACTCGCCGAATACGTGTCAGGTGGTGGTCTATCCGTCCGGTGCGATCGGCGGTGCCGCACTGCAAGTGGGCGTCACGGCTCTCACCACGGATATCGCGACGACGCCGGGCAAGAAGATCGTCTTCGCCTACTCGCAGGGCGGCATGATCGCGACGACGTGGCTGCAGGACACCGCTGGCTCGCCGAGCGCCCCACCGGCATCGGATCTGACCTTCGTGCTCCTCGGCAATCCGCAGCGCGGGCTCAACGGTCTGGCACCGACCTCCGGTGCCGGATCGGCGACGCCCACCGACACCGGGTACACCGTCATCGACATCTCCCGCGAGTACGACGCCGAATCGGACTGGCCGAACAACCCGCTCAACGGGCTCGCCGTGGCCAACGCGATCGCCGGCTACTTCCTGGTGCACACCGACTACACCGGGGTCGACGTCGACGACCCGAACAATCTCGTCCAGACCGTCGGCGGCACCACCTACGTCCTCGTACCGACCGCGAATCTCCCTCTGCTGGAACCACTCCGGATGATGGGCCTGAATAGTGTGGCCGACCAGCTCAACGGTCCGCTCAAGGTGATCGTCGACGCCGGCTACAGCCGCAGTGGCTACGTCACCCTGTCTGACGACCCTGCGGCACAGGCGACGATCAACAGCGTCTTCGGCACGGTGCCAACACCGTCCACATCGACCGATACGACCGTGCAGGATGCCGCGGCACCGCGAGCCACCGCACAGACCGTGCTCACGCCCACGTCGTTGCCGGCGCCCTCGTCGACATCGGTCGGCTACCGGGTAAAGACCAGCGCCGCAGCAGCTCTTGGGACGGCCAGGCGGAGCACGTCCACACCGGCCGACGCGACGCAACCGGGGACCGCCGAATCGCCGAGCACGACCGCTACCGACACCTCGTCCTGGAACATCGATCCCACCGGTCCGGCGGCGTCGCCGGGTTCGGGAGTCTCGTCGAGTCCGACAGCATCTGGTCCTACGCAGTCGGACTCCACCGGCTATGTCGGCAGGCACCGCGCATCCGACGCGACGTCAACGGATTCCGGCGGCGTTACGGGTCAGAGTTCGTCGAAGGGCGCCGCGTAACGGAAGGTCCCGGTCGGCGCGTCGGCGGTGATCGACAGGGTTTGGAAATGTCTGCCCCAGTCGGGGTCTGGTGAGCCAACTCCGAGATTGGCGGCCTCCCGGAAACCGAAGCGGTCGTAGTAATCGGGATCACCCAGTAGCGCCAAGAGCGTCTCTCCCTGTTCGCGTGCGGAGTCGATGAGTGCATTCATCAACGCACTGCCGACGCCGCGGCCCTGCATGTCGGGATGGACGGCCAGCGGGCCGATTCCCACCGCTGGGTGACGACCAACCCAGCCTCGCGTACCGATGACGAATCCGACGACCCGATCGTCGACGACACCGACAAGCGACAGACCCGACAGGTAGCCCACATCGTTGAATAGCGCGTCGGTCAGCGGCACCTCGACAGGCACCTCCGGGCCGTCGGCCGAACCGAAGGCCGCCCGCACCACCTCGCGGATCGCCGGACGTACTTCGGACGACTCACACCTAATCTGCACCGGTATCACCGTCCGTCTCGACTCGCCATGATTGCACTGTCACCGCGGTCGACATCGGGGATGTCGCCGCGCTCACCGTCGTTGTAGGCCCACCGGCCTGCGGTGAACACGTAGACGAAGAAACCCACCCAGACGAACACGCCGATGCCGATACGTGCCCAGGTGGGTAACCCCGACGGCGTCACGAACGCCTCGATGAGCCCGGTGATCAGCAGTAGGACAACCAATCCCAGCGCGATGCCGATCGCCGCGCGACCCTGCTCGGCCAGTGACTGCATCCGTGTTTTCGGGCCGGGCGCGATCCATGACCAGAAGACCCGTAGACCCACCCCGGCGGAGACGAACAGACAGGTCATCTCCAGCAGTCCGTGCGGGGTGATCAAGCCGAAGAACACGTCGGCGCGGCCGTGCCGGATCATGATCGACGCGGTGACCGCGACGTTGAGGATATTGCTCCACACCACCATGACGATCGGAAAACCGAAGACGCCGAATGCAATACAGGTGGCGGCGAGCCAGAAGTTGTTGGTCCACACCCGCAACGCGAACGACGTCGCGGCGTTCTCGGTGTAGTAGTTCGCGAAGTCGTTGTCGACGAGTCGCTCGATGTCGGCCGGGCTGCCGAAGGCGGTCTCGGTGCTGGGATGGTCCAGGAACCACCACGTCATCGCGAACATCCCGACGAACGACACGATCAGAACGCTGAGCCACCACCAGCGCATCGCATACAACGCCGCGGGGAACGTCCGACCGAAGTAGCGGCCGACGATCGCCCAACTGCTCTCCTTGACACCCGCAGATCGGGTCCGCGCCTTGGCCAACAACGCCGAGAGGTAGCCGACGAGGGAGGCGTCGGGAGCGGTGGACCGGATGACCGAGAGATGCGTGGCCACCCGCTGGTAGGTGTCGATCAGTTCGTCGGCCTCCGCCCCGGAGAGCCTGCGGCGCTTGGTGAGCTGCTCGAGCCGCTCCCAGGTCGGTCGCTTGTCGCTCACGTAGGCATCGAGATCCACCTCGACAGCTTAGAACGCGAGAGGATCGAGGAGTGGCGATGTGTTCCGGTTGATCGACGCCGCTCTCGGCGTGGTGGCCTAGAGTGTGGCGCATGTATCCGCAGCAGATGACCTATCCGGTGCGGCCGTATCCGCCGGTCACCTGGGGTCGGGGCGCGGTCGGCACGGTCGGCGTCGGTCGCGACGACCAGGTGTCGGGTGAGGCCGTCGCCCTCGACTTGCCTGCCGCCTCGTTCGGGCTGCGGATTCTGTCCGGGGTGATCGATCTGATCCTCGGTTACCTCGTGTTGATCCTCGGCATCTACCTGTCGTTCAAGCTGGCCTATGACGTCGACGACGCGTTGTTCGGCGCCTGCCTCACGGTGTCGACGGTGATCGCATTCGCCGCGGTGCCGACGACGTGGGAGACACTGACGCGTGGGAAAACCCTCGGGCACGTGATACTCGGGTTGCGGACCGTGCGCGACGACGCCGGCCCGATCCGATTCCGCCACGCCCTGACCCGGGCGATGATCGGCGTGATCGAGATCTACACGTTCTTCGGTGTCCCGGCGATGATCTGCGCGGCGGTGAACCGCCGCAACAAACGCATCGGCGACCTCGTCGCCGGCACATACGTGATCCGCGAACGATTCAAGATCACGCTGCCCGAACCGATCCCGATGCCGCCGCCACTGGCCCCGTGGGCGAGCACAGCCGACATCGCCGCTCTCCCGGACCCGTTGGCGGTGTCGGTACGGCAGTTCCTGAATCGTCGTGAGGGCTACAATCCGGCGGCGCGCTCGGCTCTCGCGGAGCGTCTGATCTTCGCGATCGCGCCGTACGTCGCGCCCGCTCCTCCGCCGCAGGCGCCGGCCGAGGATGTCCTCGCCGCAGTCATGGCAGCACGACGCGAACGCGACACCGCACGGCTGGCCCGCGAGGACCGGCTGCGAACACGTTTGCTGCGCTGAGCTTTCCGGTCATCCGCCTCGGCGGCCGATGGACCCGTCGGTCATTTGAGGTCGGCGCTGGACTTGCCGAGGATGCGGCGGGCGATGATCAGCTGCTGGATCTGCTGCGTGCCCTCGAAGATATCGAGGATCTTGGCGTCGCGAGCCCACTTCTCGAGCAGCATGGTCTCCGAGAATGCCGCGGTCGCACCGAGTTCCACCGCCTTGTTGGTGATGTCGGTGACGGTGCGGCCCGCCTTGGCCTTCGACATCGACGCCTCGGTGGAGTTGGGCTCCTTGTTGTCGGCCATCCAGGCCGCCCGGACCGCGAGCAACCAGGAAGCCTCCCAATCGGATTCGAGCCGGATGAACTCGGCGACCGCGGCATGCTGGGTGGCCGCGGGGGCGTCGTAGTCGATGGTGTGGCCGGCGTCGCCGAGCAGGCTGCGCAGTTCTTCGAGCGCGGCCCGGCCGAGTCCCACGGCCATCGCGGCGACCACCGGGCGGGTGTTGTCGAAGGTCTGCATGACCCCGGCGAAGGCCTTCTTGGTCTCCACTTCCGGTGAGCCGAGCAGGTTTTCGGCGGGCACACGCGCGTTCTCGAACCGCAGGACCGCGGTGTCGGAGGCCTTGATGCCCAGCTTGTGCTCGAGACGCACCACGCTCACGCCGTCGGCGTCGAGGGGCACGACGAAGCTCTTGATCGCGGCGCGACCGGCACTCTTGTCGACGGTCGCCCAGACGACCACGTGGTCGGCGCGGGAGCCGGCGGTGACGAAGATCTTCTCGCCGTTGATGACGTAATCGTCGCCGTCGCGTGTGGCCGTCGTCGACACCGCCGCCGAGTCGGAGCCGAAGCTCGGTTCGGGGATCGCCATCGCCGCCCAGACACCGGAGAACTTCTCGAGCTGTTCCGGCGTGGCCACCGCGGAGATCGCGGCGTTGCCCAATCCCTGGTACGGGATGGACAGCATCAGGGCGACGTCGCCCCAACCCATCTCGACGCCGTGCAGCACGCCACGGATGTTGGCGCCGTTGACGGTGCCCGCATCGGCATCGGTTCCACCCGACTTGTCCGACTCCTTGGCCGCCTCTCGCGCCTTCTTGGCGAGTGCACCCAGGTCGTCGAGTTCCTTGGGGTATTCGTGCTCGGCCTTGTCGTACTTGCGCGAGACCGGTCGGAAGATGTGCTCGGCCGCGAGGTGGGCTTGCTCGACCGCCGAATCGAACTTCTTCGGGAGCTCCAGGTTGATCGCCATGCGGGCTATCTTACTCAGAAGTAAGATGCTGTCCAGCCCACTGTTCCGCGCTTGATGCCTACCCTCTAGTGGTGGCCTACGACGATGAACTCGCGTTTCGTATCCGCGCGTTGCTGAGCGGTGAGAGCAATGTGGACGAGAAGCCGATGTTCGGCGGGCTCGCCTTCCTCATCAACGGCAACATGGCACTGGCCGCGAGCTCCCGCGGTGGACTCATGGTGCGGGTCCCACCCGAGGAGACCGAGGCGCTGTTGGAGTATCCGCATACCGAGCCGATGATCATGTCCGGCCGCGAGACACGCGGCTGGCTCCGCGTCGGCGACGACGGCGTGCGCACCGAGCGCCAGTTGAGCCGATGGGTCACCCTCGGATCGGACTACGCGCGCAAGCTGCCGCCGAAGTACTGACTTACTGGAGTGCCGAAGACTGCAGCCCCCGAAGCACTAGGGGATGAGCCTGCGCTCCCGGAGTTGCTCGAAGATCCTGGTGAACATGGCATCGGTCTCGATGTAGTCATGGAATCCGGCGCGTCGGCTCTTGGAGGTATCGGCGATCACGTCGTAGTCCCAGCCGAACACGAAATCGCCGAATTGCCAGGAGGAGACGTCCTCGTACGGGGTGGGCTCCAGTTCGTACTCGGCGACCATCGCGTCCCATACCTGCTGCTTGTCGGCCATCACCTCGGACAACGACATGGGCAACGGATCCGCGACCGGGATGTCGAAGAAGTCGGCGACCACCGACCACATGCGCTGCCACCGGAACATGTCGCCGTTGGTGATGTTGAAGGCCTCGTTGGCGGCCGACGGAGTCGTCGCCGCCCATTCGGTGGCGCGCGCGAGCAGGCCCGCGTCGGTCATTTCGATGAGGCTGGAGTAGGCACCCGGCTTGCCGGGAAAGCGCAGTGGGATTCCGAGTTCCTTGCTGATCGACGCGTACACGGCGAGCACCATCGCGATATTCAACGGATTGCCCACGGTGACTCCCGCAACGACCGACGGGCGGATCGCCGACCACGACCAGCTCTGTCCACGCTGCCGTCGCTCGAGCAATTGTTGCTGATCGACATTGAACTCGGGGGGCATGTGCGGCGGGTCGCTCTCCCTGGCGGGGGTCGCGAACGGGCCGAGATGAGCCCCGTAGACCTTGTAGCCCTGCATCAGGCTGACGTGCTCCAAGGCGGGTAGGAGATCCACCGAATCCAGGACGTTGCGCAGCATCGTCACGTTCGGTTCGACGAGTTCCGACCAGTTCGGACGGTCCTGGTAGGCGGCGTAGAACAGATGCGTCGTCTCCGCGGCACGACCGATCGCGGCCCGCGTGGAGTCGAGATCGAGGAGATCTGCGCGCTCGTGGCGTATGCGTGGCCGGTTCTCTGCGCCACGTCGGGATATCCCGACCACATCCCAGTTGTCCGTGCTTGCCAGGTGCTCGACCAGGTTGCCGCCGATGACCCCCCGTGCACCGATGACCAGAGCGTTCCCGCGTACCGACATGAAGCCTCCATCGCTAGATCGTGATTTTACGATGAATGTATATCACAAGATCGCGATGAGCAGATATGCTGGAGTGATGAGCGACAGAGAGTTGGTCGACACCGACGAGTGGGTGGTCACCGCCCTCAAGGCGATCGCACATCCGCAGCGGATGGCGATCATGCGATGGCTGCGCGACCCGGAAAGTTTCCCGCCCCAACTCGAACCCGCAAGCGAAGTGGGCGTCTGCCTCAAGCACATTCAAGCCCGGATGGGTGCATCGCAGTCGACCGTCTCGCAGTATGTGGCGGTCTTACAGCGCGCAGACCTCGTGCACTGCACCAAGATCGGCCAGTGGTCACACTACCGACGCAATGAGGATGCCCTCGCGCGCCTCAATCAGCTTCTGCCCGAGATCATCTGACACTCGGCTTGCCGTTACGGAACGATGTTGACCAGTCGCCCCGGCACGATGATCACCTTGCGGGGCTCCCCGTCGAGCAGGGCGACGATCTTCTCGTCAGCCAGCGCCACCTCACGGAGCGTCGCCTCGTCGGCGTCGGCGGCAACGGTGATGCGGCTCTTGACCTTTCCCTTCACCTGCACGGCGATCTCGACGGTGTCGGCGACGAGCCACCGCGGGTCGGCGTCCGGGAAGGGCCCGCGCACCAGCAGTTCACCGTGGCCCAGGCGGTGCCAGAGTTCCTCGGCGATGTGCGGGGCCAGCGGGGCGAGCATGGTGACCAGCGGCTCCACGGCGGCGCGCGGGGCACCGCCCTCGAACTGCTTGGTGAGGTGATTGGTGAGTTTGATCAGCGCCGCGACCGCGATGTTGAAGCGCAGCCCGGCGAACTCCTCTCGCACCTCGGCGATCGTCGTGTGCAGCAACCGCTTCGTCACGTCATCGAGCTCGGCGTCGGTGACCCGCACCGCGCCGGTCTCCTCGTCGACCACCAGACGCCACACCCGCTGCAGGAATCGCTGAAGTCCCACAACATCTTTGGTGGCCCACGGGCGAGACTGGTCGAGCGGCCCCATGTACATCTCGTAGAGACGCAGGGTGTCGGCGCCGTAGTCGGCGGCGATGTCATCGGGGGTCACCGAATTCTTCAGCGACTTCCCCATCTTCCCGTATTCCTGGGAGACCTCGTCGCCGTTGTAGAAGAACTTCCCGTCACGCTCGGTCACCTCCTCGGCGGGCACGTAGATGCCGCGCGAGTCGGTGTAAGCGTAGGCCTGGATCATGCCCTGATTGAACAGCTTTCGGTACGGCTCGCGGCTGGTCACATAACCGAGGTCGAAGAGGACCTTGTGCCAGAAGCGCGAGTACAGCAGGTGCAGCACGGCATGCTCGACGCCACCGATGTAGAGGTCGAGGCCGCCGGGATCGTTCGGCCCGTGCAACGCCGGTCGCGGGCCCATCCAGTAGGCCTCGTTCTCCTTGGCGCACAACGTCTCGTCGTTGGTGGGATCGATGTAGCGCAGCTGATACCACGAGCTGCCCGCCCACTGCGGCATCACGTTGGCGTCGCGGGTGTAGGTCTGCAGACCGTCACCGAGATCGAGCTCGACGGTCATCCACTCGGTCGCCTTGGCCAGCGGCGGCGACGGCTCGGATCCGGAGTCCTCCGGGTCGAAGGACACCGGCGCGTAGTCGTCGACTTCCGGGAGTTCCACCGGCAGCATCGATTCCGGCAACGCGTGGGCCTGACCGGCGGCGTCGTAGACGATCGGGAACGGTTCGCCCCAATACCGCTGGCGGGCGAAGAGCCAGTCGCGCAGCTTGTACTGGATGGTGCCGGCGCCGGCGCCGCGCTCCTCGAGCCACGCGATGATCGCGGCCTTGGCCTCGTCGACGCGCAAACCGTCGAGGAAACCGGAATTGACCAGCGGCCCATCGCCGACGAACGGCTCGGTGGCCACCCCCTGCTCGGATCCGATGACCTCCAGGATGGGCAGGCCGAAGACGGTGGCGAACTCATAGTCACGACCGTCGTGAGCGGGCACCGCCATGATCGCCCCGGTGCCGTAGCCCATCAGCACGTAGTCGGCGATGAACACCGGGATCTCGCGCCCGTCCACGGGATTGGTGGCGTAGGTGCCGGTGAAGACGCCGGTCTTCTCCTTGTTCTCCTGCCGCTCGAGATCCGATTTGGCGGCGATCGCGGTGCGGTAGGCCGCGATGGCGGCGGTCGGGGTGTCGGCACCGCCACCGGTCCATCGGGGATCGGTGCCGTCGGGCCAGGCGTCGGCGGTCAGCTCGTCGACGAGCGGATGCTCGGGTGAGAGCACCATGTAGGTGGCGCCGAACAGCGTGTCGGGGCGGGTGGTGAAGACCTCGATCGTCGTGCCGCCGGCGGCAAAGCGGACCTGCGCGCCCCGGGAACGCCCGATCCAGTTGCGCTGCATGGTCTTGACCTTCTCCGGCCAATCCAGGTCCTCGAGGTCGTCGAGGAGGCGGTCGGAATAGGCGGTGATGCGCATCATCCACTGCCGCAAGTGCTTACGGAACACCGGGAAGTTGCCGCGGTCGCTGCGACCGTCGGCGGGGACCTCCTCGTTGGCGAGCACGGTACCCAGCCCGGGACACCAGTTGACCAGCGAATCACTCTGATACACCAGACGATAGGAGTCGACGACCTCGTTGCGCTCGGCCGGTGACAGGTCGGCCCAGTCCCGTCCGTCGAGCTTGTCGTGACCATCGAGAGTGCGTGCACCCGATTCGAATTCGGCGATCAGCTCGGAGACCGGCCGCGCCTTGCGCTGCTCGGTGTCGTAGAAGGCGTTGTAGATCTGCAGAAAGATCCACTGCGTCCAGCGATAGAAGTCCACGTCGGTGGTCGCCACGCGTCGTCGTTCGTCATGACCGAGCCCGAGCCGGCGGATCTGACCGAGGTAGCGCTCGATGTTGGCCTCGGTGGTGGTACGCGGATGGGTACCGGTCTGCACCGCGTACTGCTCGGCGGGCAGGCCGAAGGAGTCGAAGCCCATCGTGTGCAGGACGTTGCGGCCGATCATCCGCTGATACCGCGCGAACACGTCGCTGGCGATGAACCCCAAGGGATGTCCGACGTGCAGACCCGCACCCGAGGGATACGGGAACATGTCCTGGACGAAGACCTTCTCGGGCGAGTCGGGAGCGCCGCCACCGAAGGCGCTGAGATCACCGGCCAGCGGCCCTACCGGGTTCGGCGCCTCGAAGGCGTGCCGGTCGGACCAGTTCCGCTGCCAGCGCTGCTCGATCTGTCCCGCCAGTTCGGCCGTGTAGCGATGGGTGCCCTGGGCCGGTGGGGTCGAGGTATCCGCTGAAGTCACCCCACCAGCGTAAATGGTGGCCCGAG
Organism: Gordonia sp. i37; assembly: GCF_002043085.1. Lineage (NCBI taxonomy): Bacteria > Bacillati > Actinomycetota > Actinomycetes > Mycobacteriales > Gordoniaceae > Gordonia > Gordonia sp. i37. The sequence continues at coordinate 12,567 of NZ_MVPX01000531.1, forward strand.
GCACACTGCAGCGGCACTCGCCCCACTCGCGCGCGGAGTCCGCGGGCGAGTTTCGCCCCTGCCTGCCCCAGCTCGTATGGTGGTCGGGTGAGCGTTCTGTCCGTCGTCGTCGCCATCTGCGTGTTCGTCCTGGCCCTCGTGTGGGTCGCGGTCGGGGTCGCCGGTCTGCGCGGCACGCTGCGACGCAACCGCTGGCTCGGCGTTCGCGCACCGGAGACGCTGGTCTCCGACGAGGCCTTCGCGCTGGCCAACAAGGTGGCCGCCCCCGGCACCCTCGGCGCCGCGGTGATCCTGATCGCCGGCGGCCTGCTGACGCTCGGTGTCGGCGGCACGTGGTCGTTCCTGTTCGCCGTCGCCGCCCTGCTCGCCGCGCTGGTGGTGGTCGGCGTGGTCAGTGGTTACGGGGTGCGCGCGGCGCGCTGGGCGGTCGACCCCGACGACGACTCGGGTTGCTCATGCTGTTCTGCCGATGCCGGCTCCCATGACCACACCGCCCCCGCGACGGATGCGGCGAAAACCGACGCGCAGGGCCCGGCCGACGAGTGTGGCGAATCGAGCTGCGCATCATGCACCTTGCGTGGTGTGTGCGCGGCCGAACCGGCAGCCGACACCGCCCAGCGCTGAGCGACCGCATGCGCTCCCTGCTGAGCCGTTCGCCGATCGACGGGTTCATCCTGGCGATCCTCACAGCGGTCGTCGCCGCGGCCTTCCTGCCGGCCCGTGGCCAATTCGCCGACGTCCTCGACTGGGTCGTCGTGGTCGCCATCGGCTTCCTGTTCTTCCTCTACGGCGCCCGACTACACCCCCGGCAGGCACTCGAGGGGCTGACGCACTGGCGCCTGCACCTGATCATCCTGGCCTTCACCTTCGTGGTGTTCCCCCTCATCGGGCTCGCGCTGCAACCGCTGCTGCGGCCGGTGATCGGCGACGACCTCACATCGGGGTTGCTGTATCTGTGCCTGGTGCCGTCGACGGTGCAGTCCTCGATCGCGTTCACCTCGATGGCCCGGGGCAATGTCGCGGGCGCGATCGTGAGTGCGTCGGCGTCGAACCTACTCGGCGTCGTCCTCACCCCGGTGCTGGTCGTGGTGCTCATGTCGAGCACCAACGGTGTGCACATCACCGGCTCGCAGGTCCTGGAGATCCTGCTGGAGATCCTGGTGCCGTTCATCCTCGGCCAGCTGTGCCGGCCACTGGTCACGCCGATCCTGAAGCGATTCGCCGAGCCGACGAAGTACGTGGATCGCGGGTCGATCGTGCTCGTCGTCTACGCCGCGTTCAGCGAGGGTGTGCGCAACGGCATCTGGTCGATCGTCGGGGTGTGGCAGGTGGTGGCGATGGCGGTGGTCGCGATCGTGCTCGTCGCGTTCATGCTGTGGCTGACCGGATGGCTGCCACGACGGCTCGGCTTCCACCGCGAGGACGCCATCGCCATCCAGTTCTGCGGCACCAAGAAGAGCCTCGCGACCGGTCTGCCGATGGCGACGGTGTTGTTCAGCGGGTCGGTGGTTGGCCTGATCGTGTTGCCGCTCATGATTTTTCACCAGATACAGCTGATCATGTGCTCGTGGTTGGCCACCCGCTACGGTCGCGAGGCCGCCGCCCTCGATGCCGCCGAATCCGGGTCGGAACCGGGCTGAGAGCGTCGGGTACGAATACAGCTTCCACCGGAGCGGGCCACCGACCCCGATTCCACGGCGTGTCGCGCCGAATCGGTGGAATCTGTATTCGCCTTCCCCGAGCGGTCGGCTCTCAGCCGATGTCACCGCGATGCCAGCGGTGCACCGCCCAGCTGACGCCGTAGAAGGCCGCGACCACACCCACGAGGGCGATCACGGCGTAGAGCAGGATCGTCGCACCGAGCACCGCCCCGGCGAAATAGCCGGCCAGCAGCACCGCAGACGCCCACGTCAGTGCGCCGATCGCATCAGCGATGCCGAACCGCACGAAACTCATCCGACTGATGCCCGCCATCCGCGGCACAATCGTCCGCACGTACCCGACCCAGCGGCCGGTGCCGACGACGAGCAGGCCGGATCGTTCCAGACGCTGCTGGGCGTTGTCCCAGCGTTGTTCGCCGAATCGGCGCCCGAGCCCCGACTCCTTGAGCCGCTGCCCACCGACCCGGCCCAGCCAATACCCGGTCGCATCCCCGGCGACCGCGCACAACACGACGACGACCACCAGCCAGGCGATGTTGGTGGAGCCGACCGCTGCCGCGACCCCGGCCGCGAGCAGCACCGCCTCGCTCGGCATCACCAGACCGGCGATCAGCAGGGCCGTCTCGAGGTAGACGATGCCCGCAGCGATCAGGTAGACCGCCCAGGAGGGAACCGACTCGATGACCCCGATGAGCCAGTCGGCGAAGGCGTGCATCAGCCGAGACCAGAGGGATCACATATCCGGATACCAGGTTTCAACGTTCTTCTACTCACCCGCTCACCGCGCCCAGTTCTCTCACCCGCACCATCGCACGGCGCAGACTCGCGCTGTGCTCGGCGGCCACATCTATATCCCAGTGTCGCAGCGCGAACTCATTGAGATGATCTGTATACAGCGGCCCTGCTTTGCCATCAAGCCTCACCACCTCTTCTCTGATCTCACGTGATGAAGACTTGCTGGAGAGCGCCAGCAATGTCTGCTTTGGATGCTGCAGTGACTCCGGATCCCTTGGGATCTTCGACCGGGCTACCTTAAGGTAAGAGGCGAGGCCTGCGCCGTCGGCCAGGAGCCATGCTTCCGTCATCGGATCTACAATTCTCAACTGGAAAAGCGGTGATATCGGCTCCGTTAATGGAGCCAGCAGGGCTCTTCGCAAGTCGACTGGGCACACAGAATCTGAATCGCGAAAAACGACCCAGGGCTCGCGCAGAGCGGCGCGATTGTAGTTTGCTATGAGTGGGTCCAGGCGCGTTTTCCCACCCTTAACAATAACTTTCGATACCTCCGCACCACAGTGATGCGCGAGCGCACGCGCCATTCCTTCATCCGAAGCCCCCTCGACAACTATATTCATCACCGAGTCTTCGAATCTTTCCCGACCGCCACCAGACCTGACAAATCTCGTGGATCGATCATTCCCTGAACGATGTCAGATTTCGGCAGCTCGGCCGCGACCTCCTCGGCTACGTCACGCGAATCCGAGAGCAGCATCGCTTCCGTACCTTCCTTGGCGGAGCGCAAAACCAGGATCTCGTCACTATGGACACCCTCGTCATCGAGAAGTTCGGGAGCATGGGTGGAGAGGACCACTTGTAAGTCTTTAGCCCGCTGGGTAACCGCAAGCATTGCAGGAATTTTTCGTACAACACTTGCATTCAAAGAAAGTTCCGGCTCTTCAAGAAGCAGGACCCCGCCATTCGCTGGAGTGCTGACCATGGTCCACAGCAATCCAATCAGCCGAAGAGTCCCATCCGAGAACTCCGCCTCCGACTGACGCGCCGGATTCTTGCGCCAGTTCTTGTATCCCGCCATTAGATGCGGTCTGCCAGAATGGTCAACCGCAATCTCCAGCGATTCGAACTCCGGTACTGCTGCCCGCAGTGCGTCCTGCATCCGCCGTAACCACGCATCTCTTGTCTTCGGCGCCACCGCATTCATCTGAGCGATAAAATCCCCGCCGAACTCGCCAGGCAAATCATAGTGCGAAGGTTCTCTGATTATCTGGGGGACAAGATGGAAATAACGAACCTTCACAAAGTAATCCGCTAGAGCACGAAAACTCTGATTGGCCGCTATTTGCTCCAGATGTGATTGAGTGAGGAGCTCGGGATCATTGTCATCGTCACAGTTTGGCCGGTCAAGGATCACACTACCGTTCTTGATTACCTTTTCCTCGGCTATTAAAGGCCTGTTCTTCCCACGCCCCTCGCCTTTGACAGAAAGCCGGTAAGTCCACCGATCGTTACCTTCTTCCAATTCAAGCTCAACGATTAGGCGGCCACCTTCATGATTGCGGGCAAAGAGGCTCCGTACCTTTGATAAACCACCTCGATTACCTAGTGCAGCCGCCAGGCCGCCTCCCGGTCGGGCTATGTCACCGAGGAACCGGAACAGATCAATCAGATTGGACTTCCCCGCTGCGTTTGGTCCCACAACAAAGAGGCGCGATTGCATGGTGAAGTCAAGCGTCTTGAAGTTGCGCCAGTTGCTCGCGTGAACATGCACGATCCGCACTGTGGCCTCCCGCCGCTGACCTATGTCATCTTCTTTCACCGGACAGTCTAATCAGCGGGCGCAAACGAGAATCTAGTCGAGCGGTGCCGACAGGGGCAGGTTCACGAAGCTGGGGCTACTCGGATCCAGCTCGATGTGCTGGGGTCGAAGCCCGGAATCGTTGAGCAGCGGCCGCAGCGGGAGCCCGCGCGGCAGGTTCATCGCGAACACGTCGATCCGCAGCCGGTGACCCTTGCCGATCAGCGCCTCCGTCGGTAGGAGTCCGATGTCGATGCCCACCGACTTACCCGGCGTCACGGGGTGGCGGGTGTCGAGGGTGAGTGTGTAGAACGGATCGATCACATCCCCGTTGGGCGCGAACTGCGAACGGCTACGGTCATATTCGCGCAGCGACGCGACCACCTGCCCGGAGCTGATGACCTTGGACGTGCCGTCCGGGGCGACGTCGTTGAGCGTCGCGGTCCAGTAACCGTCCGGGGCGTCGAGCACGGTGTTCAGATGCACGTTGCCGTAGCCGCTGACGCTGCGGGTGGTGGTCATCGGTGCGCTGGTGAAACTCAGCGCGTTGCGTTCGGAGATCCGTGCGTCGTCGGCGCAGTCGGGGAAGATCGCGGTCAGGCCGGCCATCTGCTGTGCGGAGTCGCGCGAACACAGCGTCGCAAGTCCCGGCGCCACGGTCATCCGGCCGCGGGTCGCCGGGACACCGGTGCCCAAACTGCCGTCGCCCAGCGCATACGGGGCCGTGCCCGAGCGCCGATCATCCAGGTAGAGGCGCTGACGGGTCATGCCCGCACGGGGGAACTGGGAGGCGGTGATCCACCGGTCGCCGACCTGCTTGAGGTTCACCGGGCCGTAGCGGTCGATCCCGTTGTCGATTCCCTTGAGCCACTTGTCGAACCACGCCTTCTGCAGCACGTCGAGACGTGGTGGCGTACCCGGCCGGCCCTGCCCACCGCCGATCGTGAGGTGGTAGCCGTCGCCCATGATCAACTGCTTACGTCCGGGCGCGAGGGGGATCTTGTTGTACATCGCGACCTCGGAGTTGGTGAACAGATCGAACCATCCGCCGTAGATGAGCGTCGGGGTGGTGATCGTGTCGGCGTGGTCCTGCCAGGCCGTACGCGGACCGGAATTCGGGCTCAGCAGATCGCCTAGCTGGGGTGGGATCGACGCGATGTCCGGGACGGTCAGCGCCTGGATGAGTTGCGGGAAGAAGGTGAACGGGTCCCGCAGGCGGTCGGCCAGCCACGTCCAGTCGAAGGTGCCGTTGAGCATCGACGCGACGTTGGGAACCAGCTTGGTGGAATTGACCAGGGTCAGCCACAGCGGCAGGAATCCGACGCCGAGCGCGCCGCCCGGTGCGACGATGTCACGGATCAGGTCGCCGCCCGGTTCCACCGGGAAGATCGCCTTGAGGGCTTCGGGATGTTTGTTGGCGGCCTGGATCTGGTTGATCGCCGAGTAGGAGACGCCAGACATGCCGACCTTGCCGTCAGACCATTTCTGCTTGGCGGCCCAGTCGATGACCTCGACGGAGTCCTGCTGCTCCCGTTGTTGGAAGACGTCCCAATCCCCTTGGGAGAAGCCGGTTCCGCGGACGTCGACGACCACCACCGTATAACCGCTGCGCACGAGATCGAAGTCGACGGAGAAGTTGCGCAGTCCCTGATCACGGATCAGGTGCGCGACGTCGTTGATGCCGTCGATCGGAGTGCCAGACAAGTTGATCGCCGAGGCCACCTGGACGGCCAGCGGCGCCAGCACCGGGTTGGCCAACGCAGCCGCGGTGATCGCGGAGACGAGTTTGGTGTACGGCGTCATGGTCACGATGACCGGAGTCTTGGCCGTCGTCGGTATCCGGGCCGCGTTGGCCGGGCGGTAGACGTTGGCGCGCAGGATGGTGCCGTCGCTCATCCGGATCGGGACGTCCCACTGGGTGTTGACGTCGGCGTAGGGCTGCGGGCCGTCGTGCGAGGCGAGCCACCGCTTGGCCGGGGCTCCGCCGTCGGGGCCGGTGGCCGCGTGCGCCGTTCCTGCCGCTCCCAGACTCGGACCGGTCAGCAATGCGACGATCGCGATGACCGCCGCAATGACGACTCCCCGTACCCGAACTTCCCGTACCCGCATCGCCGTCCCCCCCGGTGAGATGTGACCGGACGAGAGCCTAGCAAGACCTGTGAGGCGTGTCACCGATCCCGCAGGATCGCCTGTCCGAGGTCGGCGTTCAGTTCCCGGTGACGTCGACGGGGTGGGTGGCCAACAACGGCAACGGCCATGGTTGGCGGCGCAGCACGTCGGCCCAGATGTCGGTGGTCGACGGGGCGAGGATGTCGCGCGGGAGCGCCGAGGCCAACATCCAGCTGTCCTGGGCCATCTCCGCGTCGAGCTGACCGATCCCCCAGCCGGCGTATCCGGCGAAGATGCGAAGGCCCTCGAGTACCGGCCCGATCAGCTCGGGATCGGCGTCGAGGTCGATGAGGGCGACGCGGCCGCTGACCGGCCGGATCTGTTCGATCCCGGAGATGTCGGCGCCGTGCCGGACAACGCCGAGACACAGGGCCGAATCCTGTTTGACCGGGCCGCCGACGAACAGCGCCCGCGGCTGCGCGGCCAGATCGGTCCACGACGGCATCACGTTGTGGACCGCGGTCTGGCTCACCCGGTTCAGGACCACTCCGAGACTGCCCGCGTCATTGTGCTCGATCACATAGATCACGGTGCGCGCAAAGGTGGGTTCGAGCAGATCGGTGGACGCGAGCAGGAGCGTGCCGGCCCGAATGCTGTTGGCCGACTCGATGTCTCGTGCCGCATCCGCGGCTCCGCCGCCACCGCCGACGCCGCGCTCGGGCCGGTCGGGGGTGAGATCGTCTGCGCTGTCACCGCCGTCCACGACATCCATCATCGCATGAGAAGTCGGCTCGGTCGGTAATGTAGGTACGTGAATTCCGCGGTGACCGAAGGTACGTCCTCGTGGAAGATCTTTACCCATTCGCTGAGCCACTCACCCGGCCTGGGCCGGCTACTCGCGGTGCGGCTGACCAGTCAACTCACCGACGGTGTCTTCCAGGCCGCACTCATCGGCGGCGTGCTGTTCAATCCCGAACGCCATGCCGATCCGCTCGCCGCGGCGCTCGGTTTCGCGGTGCTGTTGGTGCCCTATTCGGTGATCGGTCCGTTTGCCGGAGCGCTGCTGGACCGGTGGGATCGGCGCAATGTCCTGCTGTGGGCCAACGTCCTACGCGCCCTGCTGATCGTGATGGTCGCGATCGCGATCAGCACCGGCAGTTCCGACACCCTGGTGCTGATCAGCGCCCTCGCGGTCACCGGGGCCAGCCGGTTCGTGGCGTCGGGGCTGTCCGCGGCGCTGCCGCACGTCGCTCATCGCGAGGTCATCGTCGCGACGAATGCGCTGTTCACCACACTCGGTGGGGCGATGTTGTCGGTCGGTGCAGGTCTCGCGCTCGGCATGCGCGCCCTCGTCGGCAACGACAATGTCGGTAGCGCGGAGACCACGCTGATCGGTGTGGTGCTTGCGCTCGTCGCCGGCTTGGTCGCACACGGTTTTCCGCCCCGTCAGCTCGGACCCGACCGGCCCGACGACATCGGGCACTCGGCTGCACACGCGGTGGCCGTCGGCTTTCTGCACGGGGCACGGGCGATCGCCCGATGCCGTCCGGCGTCGGCGGCGCTGTCGGCGATCGGGATACACCGGCTGGTTTTCGGTCTGAACACCCTGATGCTGTTCGTCTTCGCCCGGCACGTGCACGGCGGCGGTGACGGACTGAGCCGGATCAGCCTGGTCCTCGGATGTGTGGCGACCGGGGCCTTCGCCGCCGCGGTGACCACACCGATCCTCGTCGACCGCTACGGCAGACGCGCCACGATCATGCTCATGTTGCTGCTCGGCGCGCTGGCCCAGGTGCTGCTGCTGACGTTCACGATCCCCGGCTTCTGCGTGGCCGCCGTCGTGCTCGGATTGGTCGGACAGACCACCAAGTTGTGCGGCGACGTCGCCATGCAGGTGGACATCTCCGACTCCGTGCGCGGACAGGTCTTCTCCGTGCAGGACGCCTTGTTCAACGTCGCCTACGTCATCGCGATGGTGCTCACCGCGGTGATCATCTCCCCGGACGGCCGCTCGGTGCCGCTCGTGCTGATCGGGTGCGCGCTCTATCTCATCGGAGTCGTGGTGGTCCGCGGCCTGCATCCCGCCCGCCACAACTACTCACCGCCGCCCGTCCCCGACGATCACCTGCCGAAACCCGGCTCCCCCTCTGCGTAGGCGGCGTCGGCGGTGCCGTCGCCGTCGGAGTCGACGAGCACCTGGTCGGGGTGGCCGTCGGAGTCGGTGTCGACGTAGAGCCGTCGGATCGCCCCTGCGTCGAGGAGGATCTCGATGTCCGGGGTGCCGTCGCCGTCGAGGTCGTGCGCCTGGACCCGGGTGTCGGTGGGAGCGGGATCCGCAGGGGTGGGGGTGGCCGGGGTGCGAGTGCCGGGGGTGTGCGGCGCGGGCGGCGCCTCCCGTGTCGGGACGGCGACGCCCCAGATCCCGTTTCCCGAGTCGCGATAGTGGTGCTCCACGGTGTCGTCGTCGTCGAGGTCGAGAGCCGCGAGGTCGGCGATGCCGTCGGCGTCGGTGTCGATGAGCAGATCGTCGCGACGACCGTCGCCGTCGAAGTCGAGCGCGATCGCGTCGAGCACACCGTCGGCGTCGGTATCGGTGTCGGCGGGGGTGTGCCAGAGCGTGGGCTCAGAGTCGCCATTGCCGAACACGTACTCCAGGACAGGATCCATGGGGTATTGGACGCACGGGCAGTCGCCACGGTTCCCTCGACGGTCGATGGTCGCGGCGACGACCCACACGGTAGGTTCAACGGCTATGTACGTCAGCGTTCTCGGCGAGCAGTTCCACCGGGCGCGACTGTCGCCGGCGATCACCCATCTCGATTCGGCGTCGGCCGGTCGGTCGTCCAACGCCGTCATCGGGACCATCTCGGCGCACCTGTGGCGTGAGGCCGAGCGTGGGTCCTATGTGGCCGCCGATGACCGCGCCGAAGAATTCGCCAGGGACACAAGGGATCTCGCTTCTCTGATCGGACACACCGCCGAGGAGATCACTTTTCGCGAGAGTGCGCGGGCGGCGTTGCGGGCACTGCTCAACGGGTGGAGCCTGCCGGTCTCGACCACGGTGTGGGTGGCCAAGAACGAGTTCGGGCCCAACCTCGTCGAATTCGAACGTCGCGGCTATGCGGTGCGCCCACTGCCCGACGGCGACGTCAACGGGCACATCGACCTCGATGCCCTCGAGAACATGCTGCAGTTCGAGCAGCCCGACTTCATCCACATCTGCCACATCGGGTCGATGTCGGGGGTGGTGCAGCCGGTGACGCGGGTCGTCGAGATCGCCCATGCGGCACAGGTGCCCGTCGTCGTCGACATGGCGCAATCGGTGGGTCACGTGCCCACGGTCACCGGCGCCGACATCGTCTACGGCACCAGCCGCAAGTGGCTGACCGGGCCGCGCGGGGTCGGCTTTCTCGCGGTGCGCCGGGACTCGTTGCGGACCGTCGAGATCGAGAGCTCGGAAGCGTTTCTCGCGGGCCGGTTGGGGCTCGGTGTCGCGGTCGCCGAACTGCAGCAGATCGGCCAGCAGCGGGTCTTCCGCGAGCTCGCGGCGATCGGCCGCGCGACCCGGGAACGCCTCGACGGGATCGGCAGCTGGGTGGTGTGCGAACCCGTCGACGAGCCGTCGGCGCTGGTCACCCTCGCCCCGCCGCCGGGCTGGCAGGACTCCGACCTCCGGGCTGCTCGCGATCGGTTGTTCGACGAGCTCGGCATCCTGGTCACCGCCGCCGAATCGTGGCGGGCACCGCTGGCCGGGGACCAAGGGGTGTTGCGGATCAGCCCTCACCTCGATGTGCGCCGCGAGGACCTCGACCGGCTCGCCGACGCCCTGCGGACGATGGGGTACTGACGCAGTTCCGGTACGAGCCTCGCCCGACTACGCGGTGCCCGCCCCGCCCTGCTCGGCCCACCACTGACGGAGTGCCTCCTCCGCCTCGTCGCGGGACAGCGGCCCGCGGTCGAGGCGCAACTCCTTCAGATATCGCCACGCCTCCCCGACCAGCGGTCCCGGCGGCAGACCCAACAACTCCATGATCGCGTTGCCGTCGAGGTCGGGCCGGACACGGGCGAGATCCTCGGCGGCGCGCAGTTCGTCGATGCGGCGTTCGAGGTCGTCGTAGTTCTGTTGCAGGCGTCGGGCCCGCCGTTTGTTGCGGGTGGTGCAGTCGGCGCGCACGAGTTTGTGCAGACGGTCCAGCAGCGGCCCGGCGTCGGTGATGTAGCGGCGGACCGCGGAATCGGTCCAGGCGCCGTCGCCATATCCGTGAAAGCGCAGGTGCAGGAAGACCAGCGTCGCAACGTCTTCGACGACGGCCTTCGGATACTTCAACGCGCGCAAACGTTTTCGGACCATCTTGGCGCCGACCACCTCGTGATGGTGAAAGCTCACGCCGCCGCCCGGTTCGTGGCGTCGGGTGGCCGGTTTGCCGATGTCGTGCAGCAGCGCCGCCCAGCGCAGGACGAGATCGGGATCGCCGTCCTCGAGATCGATGGCCTGCCGCAGGACGGTCAGCGAGTGTTGATAGACGTCTTTGTGTTGATGGTGCTCGTCGATGGTCAGACGCATCCCCGGCACCTCGGGCAGGACGCGCTCGGCCAGTCCGGTGTCGACCATCAACTCGATGGCCTCGATGGGGTGTGCACCGGTGATCACCTTGTCGAGTTCGACTCGGACACGTTCGGGGGTGATGCGATCGATCTGTTCGGCCATGTCGGTGATCGCGGCGGAGACACGGGGTGCGACGCCGAAACCGAGCTGGGAGACGAAGCGCACCGCACGCAGCATGCGCAGCGGGTCGTCGCCGAAGGACTCCTGCGGGGTCGCGGGGGTGTCGATGATCCCGGCAAGGGCGGCCGACAATCCGTCGAGGGGGTCGTGGAATTCCTCGGCGCCCCCGCGGCCGATGCGCACGGCCATCGCATTGATCGTGAAGTCGCGGCGAACGAGGTCGTCATCGATGGACTCGCCGAAGGTGACCTCGGGGTTGCGGCCGACGCCGTCGTACTTCTCGGCGCGGTAGGTGGTGATCTCGAGGATCAGGTCCTTGCGGCGCGCGCTGATCGTGCCGAACTCGATACCGGTGTCCCAGATGGTGTCGGCCCAGTCGGACAACAGTTCCTGGACTTTCTCGGGTCGGGCGTCGGTGGTGAAGTCGAGGTCGGTGCCCAGGCGGCCGAGGACGGCGTCGCGGACCGAGCCGCCGACGAGATACAGCTCGTGGCCGGCGTCGGCGAACAGTGCGCCGAGCGGTTCGGTGATGTCGGAGAGCGCGCGCAGCGACACCGCCGCCGCGGCGAGGAGCCGGGTGCGGCGCTCGGCGGTGGTGGTGGGGTGGGGCTGCTCTGTCACGGCACGACAGCCTACCGGCGCCGGGAGCGAAGCGAGCGGGCCGGATCGGGGCCAGGCGCCGGGAGCGAAGCGAGCGGGCCGGATGCAGCTGTGTGCGCTGCTGCCAGCACCATGTGGGCAAACGGCCGGTGACCAGCAGCTAGCATCGAAGGCGTGCCCACCGACCCGTCAACCGACCCCACAGACGTCTCCGACGACGTCAGCACGGGTGGGCGCCAGGCCGCAGAGGCCGGGTCGGGTGATGCGCGTGGTGTCGCTGGGCAGGGTCGTCGACGCGGTCGTCGGGGCCGGCGGAGGCGCCGGGGCACCCCGGAGTCGCGGTCTGACGCGGAGTTCCATCCTCGGCCGGAAACGCCTCCGACCAGCGCCGAACATCCGACGCCACGCCCGAAACGGCCTTCTCCGGCAGATCTGGCCGATCGTGCCGGCGGCACCAGAAACGGCACCACCGGCAGTCCGAACAAGAACGGGTCGAGTAAGAACGGCGCAGAGACGAACGGGACAGCCAAGCCCGGCCCGGTGAACGGGTCTGCGGCTCCGGTGAACGGGACCGGGGTGAACGCAACCGGCGTCAACGGGGCAGCAGGACACGGGGCACCAGCACACGAGGCAGCAGCACACAGGCCCAAGCCCGGCGGAACCCGCCATCCGTCACCGGCGTCCGTGGCCGCCGCCACACCGACCGGCAAGGGCACGCGGGTGAGCGCGCCCAAGCCGTCGGATATGGCCGTGATGTCGGCCAAGATCACCAAAACCGGCCTCACCCAGGACGCGGCGGCGACGCCTGCGCCGACTCGGCGCAGGCGCGGCAACCGTCGTCCGGAACGCGCGGAGCGTCTGCGCACGGTGCGGGAGACGTCGGCGGGTGGGTTGGTGATCTCCGATCTCGACCTGCCGGTCGAGGAATTGTCGGCGGCCCTGATCGGCCGCGTCGACCGCCGAGGGCGCATGATGTGGTCGTTGCCGAAGGGCCACATCGAGACCGGGGAGACCGCCGAGCAGACCGCGGTCCGCGAGGTGGCCGAGGAGACCGGCATCCAGGGTCTGGTGGTCGCGCCGCTGGGCAAGATCGACTACTGGTTTGTCAGCGAGGGCCGTCGCATCCACAAGACCGTGCATCACTATCTGCTGCGCAGTGTCGGCGGTGAGCTCTCCGATGAAGACTATGAGGTCAGCGAGGTGGCGTGGGTGCCGTTGCACGAGCTACCCCGCCGACTGACGTACTCTGACGAGCGACGACTGGCCCGTATGGCCCGCGGTGTCATCGCCGACCTGGCCGCCGACCCCCAGCGGTTGGCCCAGTCCGAGGCCGAGAGCAGTCGCACAGAACCCAACGCCTATGAGAGAGCCGCAGCCGCCCGCAACCAGCGCCGAAACGAGCCGCCGCCTGCGGCGCCCTCGCGTCGGCGCCGGAGGCGTCCCCGCCGCCCCGCGGCCGGTGATGGCTGACCCCTCGTCGGGGCGCGCACGGTGGGCTCGGTTCCTCACGGTCGTCGCGGTGGCGGTGCTGATGGTGTTGTCTGCGGCCCCGGCCGCGGTGTTGTCTGCGGCCCCGGCCGCTGCGGCACCCGGCGACGCCGCCACCGCCCAGCCGGATCGGTTTGCGCAGATCGTCATCGACTCGATGACGCCATCGATGGTCACCAGCAGTTCGGGTCCCACGGTGGCGATCTCCGGGCATGTGATCAACACCAGCAGCCGGACGCTGCGTGATCTCGGTATCCGGCTCGAACGCGGCGACGCGCTGGCCGGTGCCTCCCAATTGAGGTCGGCGCTGGCCGGTGAGCACCCACCGATCGCCGCCGCCACCGACTTCAGCGATCTGTCCTCGGACACCCTGGCGCCGGGTGCGCAGGCGAGCTTCTCGTTGACGGTGCCGTTGTCGGGCGCGGGTGGTCTGCAGATCTCGCAACGCGGCGTCTATCCGCTGCAGCTCAACGTCAATGGCCTCCCCGACTACGGTGGCGTCGCCCAGGTGGCCGGATCGCGCACGCTGCTGCCGGTGCTGTCATTGCCGCCGGACCGCAGCCGGGCGGCCGCCTACACCGATCCGGGCAGCGGCGACGCGTCGTCGACGACACCCGGTCTCGGTGCCGACGGTTCGGTGTCCGCCGACACCTCCAGTCCGTCGCGATTCACCCTGTTGTGGCCGATTGCCGCACCCCCGCAACTCGCTCCGGGCGCCCTCGGCGGCAACACCGAGCCGGTACGTCTGATCAGCGAGGACATGGCCCGCTCACTGTCGCCGGGCGGACGGCTCGATTCGGTGCTCGCCCCATTGCGGGCGATCGCCGACGCCGCGCCTGCATCGGCGCCCGACCCCGGCTCGGCGTCGCCGGCGCCACCCGCCCCGGGGGCGCAGTCCGGTCAGACATCGGACCTCGCGCGCAGCATGTGCCTGGCCGTGGATCCCAATCTGCTCGTCACGGTGCGCGCGATGTCGCTGGGCTATGTGGTGTCCTCCGATCCGTCCGACCCGACGTCGTCGACGGTGCCGGGCACCGGTCAGGACGCGGCGACCTCTTGGCTGAACGAGTTGCGCGACGTCGCCTCGCGACTGTGCGTCGTGGCTCTGCCGTTTGCCGGGGTGGACCTCTCCGCTCTCGCCGAGATCGACAATTCCGGCCTGACCGCGACCGCCCTGGACTCCCCCGCCGACGTCGTCGACTCTGTTCTCGGCGTGAAAAGTGTTCGCGGACTGACCATTCCGGCGCTCGGTGCGATCAATCAGGCGGGCGCGCGGCTGCTCGAGGACACCAATCACTCCACCGTGCTGACCTCGGCGGGCAATCTGTCGACCGAGCAGCCGCAGAGCAGCGGCGCCTATCGCGTCGGACCGCTGGCCGCACAGTCCTACGACGAGCCGGTCACGGCCGCACTCGCGGCGCTCGGGACCAACCCGACGACACCGGCGATCACACCTGCCGACCAGATGGTCGACCTCTCCGCGGAGTCGCCGCTGAGCAGACGTCAGGCCGGCATCGGCGCGCTGGCGTTCGCCGCGGTGGACACACCCGACGATGAGCGCGCGGACTCGGGACAGGGCTCCGCCGGGCAGACCTCGGCAGCGCAGCTGCCGACCACCGGCCGCTCGCAGGTGGTTCTTCCGTCGCTGTACTGGTCGCCGACCACCGACGACGCCAATGCACTCATCTCCACCGCAGAGGTGCTGTTGGGTTCCAGGGTCGCCACCCCCACCCCGCTGACCAGCGTCGTCGACTCGGCAGACGCTGCGCGCGCCGACGCCCGGCTGGCCCCGTTGCCCGGTGTGGGACCGGTGGCATCGGTGTCGGTGCCCCTGCCGGAGCAGACGGCGACCGGGATGCGTGAGCAGGCCGACCTCAGCTACCAGCTGCAGGGCTCGCTGGTGAGTTCGGCCGACGTGGAGACCACCCCGGAGCGCTACCTCGCGCCACTGCGCGAGGACATGCTGCGCTCGCTGACCGTGCCCGCCCGGGCCGGCGCTGCGACGCGCACCCGACTGGCCGACACCCGGGCGCAGACGATCCGTGCGGTCACCTCGACGCTGGATCGCATGCGGGCCGCGGTGACGATCCTCGACCCGGGCGGTCGCTACACGCTCGCCTCCGAACGCAGCCCACTGCTTCTGGTGGTGCGCAACGATCTGGCGTTGCCCATTCGGGTGGACATCAGGACCAGCGCGCCCCACGACCTCGACATCGGCGACGTCGGGACGATCGAGATCCCGGCACGCGGCACGCGCCAATTGCAGCTGCCGACGCGGGCCGAGACCTCCGAGGCGATCACCGTCACCATCTCGATCGCGACGGTCACCGGCCTGCCGATGGGCTCCGACATCCGACTCTCGGTGCATTCCAACGCCTACGGCAAGGCGTTGTTCATCATCACGATCATCGCTGGTGCAGCCCTGGTGCTGCTGACGGCACGGCGACTCTGGCACCGTTTCCGCGGCGAACCCGACCCGGCCGACGCCGACCGTCCCGAGCCCGACGAGCAGGAGCGATTGCTCGCCGCGGCAACCTATCAGCAACGACGACGTACGCTGCACATCGAAGAAGTTCATTCGGGTGAGTGGTCGGACGACGCGGGGTACTCGTGGCCACCGGATCCCGAGCGGGCCGACGATGCCGGGTCGGTGCGGACCTCGCCGGGTGGTGACGGGTCCGAAGACCCGGGTTACCGGCACACCGACCCCGGATCCACCGACGGGCCGACGCCCGG
>NZ_MVPX01000532.1:0-16563 GCF_002043085.1 Gordonia sp. i37
AATACACTATCGAGTTCTCAAAGAACACACACCCACCAACACCACCCCACAAGGCGAACATCAATGAGTTGTCGTTCAGGATTCGCCACCCAATCACGGGCAACTCGTCCAGTGTGCCAGATCCTCGCGGTGTTCGCAACTCGCTGGTCGCGGCCGTTCGGTTCTGGCGACCCCGGGTCCTCGTCCTGGCACACGACTGTGCCCGGATCGATTTGTCGGGGGCGGTCAACGTCTACCCGGTTTCCTCTCCCCTACCGAACTCCTCTCGGAGCCCTCCGGGGCGGCGCCGCGGCGCGCTGACTTCGAATAAGTTACGCACCACGGCGCGAAGTTCCAAATCCGCTGGTCAGATGCCCGCCTGCGCAGCATGTGGTCATTCGGCACGGGTGGATGCATCGCCGATTCAGGACAGCTCAGACGGCACACGATCCGGTACGGACGTACCCGTCGTCCATCGGTGTGCACCTGCGATGCTGCGCTCGGGGGGATTCGGACCGATCACCCCCGTCGGACAGACGACACGCAGAGCGGACAAGGAATCCCGTTGCGATTGGGTCGCAGTGGAGCTCGGCCGGCGTCCCACGCGATAGCGTATGTAGGACCAGCGTCCGGTTCGCCCGGATGCACTGGTCAACCGGGAGCACTGTCGCCTCGAGACCGCGGGCCGCTCTTGGTCATCATCCCGGCCGTGCGTACGCGCGACCGGACATCCACAGAGAGGTGGACACCATGCTCTGGACAATCATCAGCGCAATCGTCGTCGGTCTGATCGTCGGCGCACTCGCGCGACTGCTGATGCCGGGCAAGCAGGACATCGGCGTGATCATGACCATCGTGCTCGGCATCGTCGGGTCACTGGTCGGATCGTGGCTGACCTACCAGCTTGGCTACAACAACAGCAACGGCGGCTGGGAGGTCATCCCGTTCATCGTCGGCATCGTCGTGGCGATCGTGTTGATCGCCGGCTACCTGGCGATCCGCGGGCGTGCCGTGCGGCAATAGCTCCCAGAGACCAGTAGGCGTCCACAGCGCTGGACGTCCGACAACGCAGATGACCGCGTCCGGCCGAGGAGGCCGACGCGGTCATCTGTCTGTCCTGAGGTGTTTGACGTGGGCTTGTTGCCCCACGCACAACTACTTGAAGACGTCGAGCTTGCCGAACTTGTCGGCGAGCAGGTAGTACACCGCCAGGCGCGGATTGGACTTGCCGTCCTTCATGCCGGCCAGGACGTCGGCGATGGCCTTGTCGAGTTCGGCGTCACTCTGGGTGAGTCCGAGCTTCTTCTTCAGGAAGTTCTCGCGGACCGTCTTGAGTTCCGCGGGGTCACTGGCCGAGACCAGCGCGGCGTCGCGGTTACGCAGCGCGAGGGCGTAGGTCGACGCCATCTTGTCGATCACCGCGGTATCGGCGTTCGGTGCGTAAGCGAGAACGGTGTCACGTGCATCGGACATCGGGAGCCTCCATTGGTTGATGTCGGATTTCTTCACGGCCGTGGGTCACGTTACGCGCGTGAGCCTCCCCGGGAGGCCGACTCGAAATGAATTCTCACCTGCGTGCGTAGCATCGACGGTGATGCTGTACATCGGTACCTCCGGCTGGCAATACCGGGATTGGCGCGGACATTTCTATCCGCGTCGAATCACGCAGCGAGAGTGGTTGGCATACTTCGCTTCCCAGTTCTGCAGCGTCGAGGTCAACAACACCTTCTACCGACTGCCCGACAGGGCGACATTCGAGTCGTGGCGCGACCAGCTGCCGCCCGGATTCCGCATGTCGGTCAAGATGAGCCGCTATCTGACCCACGTGAAGCGCCTCAAGGAGGCTGCGGAACCGATTGAGCGTTTTCTCGATCGCGCTGCGGGCCTGGGCTCCCGGCTCGGACCGGTGCTGTTGCAGCTACCGCCGAACCTGCACGCCGAGCCGACGCAACTCGACGAGGTCCTGGGCCTCATCGGGAACCGAGCGCGCATCGTCGTCGAACCTCGCCACGACTCGTGGTGGTGCGACGAGGTTCGTGACGTGCTGGGCGAACACGACGCCGCGCTGTGCTGGGCGGATCGGTGCAGCAGCACTCTCACACCGCTCTGGGCGACAACCGATTTCGGGTATCTGCGCCTGCACGAAGGTCGGTCGTCGCGGTCGGTCGCCTACGGGCATGGCGCCATCGACTCCTGGCTGCGGCGAATCGCGGAGCACTTCGACGACTCCCACGACGTGTACGTGTACTTCAACAACGACACCGGCGGCGCGGCAGTCGACAACGCGCTGACCATGATCCGCCGCGCCCGGGCCGCCGGGATGTCGGTGGCGAGCCCGGCGCGGCGGTGAGTCCTTCGCTATTCCCTCAGCTGTCGCTACTCCCTCAGCTGTGCGCGGGGCTCACTTCGAGGAGGTGCGGCGCAAACGGGTGTTGACGAATTCGCCCATCCCCCATCGGCCGAGTTCACGCCCGAAGCCGGACCGCTTGACCCCGCCGAACGGCAGACCCGGCAGCGTCGTCCCGTGCTCGTTGACATAGGCCATGCCGACGTCGAGCCGGTCGGCGACCTGCGCGGCCTTCTCGAGATCGGTGCCCCAGACCGAACCGCTGAGCCCGAACTGCATGTCGTTGGCCAGGGTCACCGCCTCGTCCACCGACCGGTAGCGGTAGACCATCGCCACCGGGCCGAAGATCTCCTCGGAGTAGGCGTCCATATCCGGGGTGATGTCGGTGAGCACGGCGGGCTGCAGGAATGCACCGTCCCGATCGAGCGGAGTGCCTCCGGTGCGCAGCGTCGCGCCCTGGCTGACCGCGGTCTGCACTTGTTCGGCGACGGTATCGCGCGCCTCGACCGACGACAGCGGCCCGACACGGGTATCGGTATCGGTCGGATCACCGACCACCGCGTCGTCGAATGCCGTGACCAGCCCGTTGACGAAGTCGTCGTAGAGCGCATCGGGCACGATGAATCGCTTGGGCGAATTACATGCCTGTCCGGTATTCGACAGTCGCGCACGGGAGGCCACCTTGATGGTGCGGCCCAGGTCGGCGGTGTCGAGGAGGATGAACGGGTCTGATCCGCCGAGTTCGAGGACCGATTTCTTCAGGTTCTTCGCCGCCACCTCGGCCACCGCCGCACCGGCCTTCTCGCTCCCGGTCAGCGACACGCCGCGAACCGCGTTGTGCTCCAAGAGCTTCGCCACCTGATCGCTGTTGGCGTAGGCGTTGATGTAGGCGTCCTCGAGGACTCCCGCCTCGTGCAGGATCTCGGCCATGAGTGCCGACGAGGCCGCGCAGATCGATGCGTGCTTGAGGATGATGCTGTTGCCCAGCATCAGGTTCGGCGCAACGAAACGCGCCACCTGGTAGTAGGGATAGTTCCAGGGCATCACACCCACGAGCGGGCCTATCGGCTTGTGCTGCACCAAGGATTCGGCAGCACCCTGCGGATCCAGTGGTTCGTCGACGAGCAAGTCGGGGCCGTGCTCGGCGTACCAGCGGTAGATGTCGGCGGCGAGCTGCACCTCCCCGGCGGCTTCCTTGGTGACCTTGCCCATCTCGGTCGTGATGGCAGCGGCGAGCTCGTCGGACCGCTTCTCGTACAGATCCGCGGTGCGGGCCAACGCTTCTGCGCGTTCGGTGACGGGCACGTCGCGCCAGCGTTCGTATCCGCCGAGGCTGCGTCGGGCGAGTTCGTCGATCTGATCATCGGAGAGCATGGCGAACTCGCGTTCGGTGATTCCCGTTGTCGGGTTGGTCGTCACATATGCACTCATGACCCGACGCTACGCGCGCCAACCGCGACCCTGTGGGCGATATGTCCGCTTTGTGGTTGCCGTGGCCCGCAGGGGCCGGAGGGGCGCGCGTCGACGATGCACAGATTTCTCCGTGTCCACAGGTCGGGTGCCTCATCGGTCACCGGGGCGCGCAGCGGTCGGCACTCCGCCTACCGTGCGAAGCGAGCCGGCCGGAGTCGGCGCCGCCACCGATGAAGGGAAAGCGCATGTACGACAGCATCTTCGGGGAGTTCGAACGGCACGGCCACGTCGACACCCCGTCACCGCCGCCACCCGAGGCGGTCATCGACGGGGCGGAGCGGACAAGGAGCGCAGCGCATCTGCGGGCGCTGGTGATCGGGTCGCTGGAGGTCCTCGGGTCGCTCGACGAGGAGACCGGCCCGACATTCGAGTTCGATCCCGAGGGCGTGCTGACCATCCCCACCGAACCCTTGTCCCTCCGACTCGTGGTCAATCCGTCCGTGCCGGTGATCGAATTATCAACAACGCTCGCCGACGGTATTCGCCCCTCGAGCGCCGTAGCCGAACTGATCTGCCGCCCGCTGTCGAATCCGTTCGTGACCCTGACGCTGCACGAACAGACCGTCCGGGCACGATTGTCGCTGGAGTCCACGGTCTTCCACATCGAGAACTTCGAGTCTGCGCTGGGCAATTGGGCGGTTTTCCTGCGAGAGGAGGCACCTGCGTTGGCAGAGGCGCTCGCGGCGTACTCGACCCCGCACTCGGATCGGGTCGCGTCGGCCCCACCCATGCCCCGGGCCTCATGACAAAATGGTCGGTCATGGACCACCGGGCGTTGACGGCCTTACCGAAGGCCGAGTTGCACGTGCACATCGAGGGCACGCTCGAACCCGAGATGGTGTTCGCGCTCGCCCAACGTAACTCGGTGACACTGCCGTACGCCGACGTCGCCGCACTGCGAGCGGCACACGCGTTCACCGATCTGCCGCACTTTCTCGATCTGTACTACGCGTGCATGGCCGTGTTGCGAACCGAGCAGGACTTCGCCGACCTCGCGCAGGCCTACATACGCACAGCGGCGTCGCAGGGTGTGCGCCACGCCGAGGTCTTCTTCGATCCGCAGGCGCACATCGTGCGCGGGGTGCCGGTGGACGTCGTGGTCACCGGGTTGCGACGCGGCCTGGACGCCGGCGAGGCCGAAACCGGCCTGTACGCAGACCTCATCGCATGCTTCCTGCGCGACCGCCCGGTCCGGGAGGCGCACGAGACGCTCGACGCGCTCACCCCCCATCTCGGCTCGATCATCGGGGTGGGCCTCGACTCGGCCGAAGTGGGGTTCCCGCCCGGCCAGTTCGCTCCGGTCTTCGACCGCGCCCGCGAGGCCGGACTGCATGTGGTCGCACACGCCGGGGAGGAAGGACCTCCGGACTACATCTGGGAGGCCCTGGACACTCTCGGCATCGAACGGGTCGATCACGGCATCCGCGCCCTGGAGAGTCCCGAACTCGTTCGGCGCCTGTGCGCCGATCGCATGCCGTTGACCGCCTGCCCGCTGTCGAACGTGCGCTTGCGATGCGTGCCGACACTTGCCGAGCATCCGCTGCCGCGAATGCTGGCCGAAGGTCTGACCGTCACCATCAATTCCGACGATCCGGCGTATTTCGGCGGGTATGCCGGAGATACGTTCATCGCAATCGCCGATGCATTGGATCTCTTGAGCGCCGATCTGATCACCCTGGCTCGCAACTCTTTTGCCGCCTCGTTCATCAGCGAGGAGGACCGGAATCGCTGGTCGGACGAGCTGGCGGACCCGCCGGCCTGACGCGTCCTACCCTGGAGATCATGCGAGTTGTGATCTACGGGGCGGGCGCGATCGGTGGGGTCATCGGCGCACACCTGCATGCGAACCGAACCCCGACGACGTTGGTCGCGCGGGGTGCGCATCTGGCGGCGATGCGCGAGCACGGACTCGTCCTCGACCCCGCCGAGGGCCGTCAGGTACATCGGATTCCGGTGGCAGCCAACGCCGGTGAGATCGAATGGACCGACGACACCATGGTGTTGCTGTGCGTCAAGAGTCAGCAGAGTGCCGACGCCCTCGACGACCTTCGGGCGCATGCGCCTGCGGACACACCGATCGCGTCGGCGCAGAACGGGGTCGCCAACGAGCCGGCGATTCTGCGTCGGTTCGCCCGGACGTACTCGGTGTGCGTGATGCTGCCGGCGTTGCACCTCGAACCGGGCGTGGTGGTGCAGGGGTCTGCGGCGCGTCCCGGCATCCTCGATGTGGGCCGCTTTCCGGCCGGCACCGATGAGGTGACCGAGCAGATGACGGAGCGTTTTCGTGCGGCCGGATTCCCCTCCGAACCCCGCGCGCAGATCATGGCGTGGAAATACCGCAAGCTGATCATGAACCTCGTGAACGGGATCGACGCCTGCTACCGCAATGACGTTGCAGCACATCGGGAATTGGTGACACGCGCACGCGCCGAGGGCGAGGCGGCACTCGCTGCAGCGAGGATCGAAACGGTAAGCGTCGAGACCGATCGCGAGCGCCGCGCCGACCACATCGTGCGCCGCGACACCGGGGAGGACAGCTACGGAAGCTCGACCTGGCAGAGCATCGCGCGTGGTGCCAGCAACGTCGAAATCGATTACCTGGCAGGAGAAATCGTCCTGTTGGGACGTCTGCACGGTGTGGCAACCCCGGTCAACGAACTCGTACAGGCGGCCACGACGCGCCTGGCTCGTGAACGCCTTCCGGCCGGGAGCCTGGATCCGGTGGAGGCGTTGGCGGGGCTACTCCCAGGCTAAGCTTCGGACTGAGCCGTGCCCGACGACGAGTGCAGGTGATCGGACTCGTTGACCGCCAGGATCTCCCGATATCCGTCGGGCTCGGCAAGCACCCGGGTGACCGAGGTGTAGTTCGTTTGGACGAACATCCAGCCGCGCGAGTCCGAGCACATGGGTGAGGTAGGCGTTGATGACCCCGCCGTGGCACACGACGGCCACTCTGAATTGCGCTGCCGACGCCGAGATCACCCCCTCGATACCCGGCTGGTCTCGGGCACCGTCGACCACGGGAACGGCATCGCGCTCGAACCCGAGGACATCGACGACGGCTACCTCCTGGCGTGTCAGGCAACGCCTCGCTCGGCCGAGGTGGAGATCGAGATCGAGTAATCGGCGTCAGCCGTTGTAGGCCCAGACCGACACCCAGTCGACCTGCAGGTGCCCGGAGCTGGTGCCGTTGCCGTTGGTCTCGGCCTGCAGTTGCCAGCGCATTGGGCCCGAGGGCACCCAGGCGGTGGTGTCGAGGACGACGGTGTTGTCGAGCAGGTAGCGGATGCGGCCGGGACTCCATTCCATGGTGTAGGTGTGCCAGCTGGTGAACGTGGCCCCTATGTCGGTGGCGACGGCCTGACAGCTGACGCACGAACCGAGGCCGGAGTAGTGGTGATAGCCCTTGGCGATGCCCGCGAGGGAACCCTCGGGGAAGTCGAATTCACCGCCGGCGGGCCATTGTTCGGACTGCGGCCAGAGCAGGAAGGCCACATAGTATTCGGACAGTCCCGGACGGTCGACGCGCATTCGCACCGAATAACGCCCGTAGGTCTGGTATTGGCTCGATCCGGTGATCAGCGGCGACGGATTCGCACCGGCGGGTTTTCCATCGACCTGATGGAGAAAGAAATCGAGCATGCCGCCGTCGACCGAGAGCACCGCGTCGGGGCGATAGGGCCGTTTCTGATACGTGTCGAGATAGCACTGGGGATAGGTGCGCCATTTCTGGCCCTGCGCGCCGGTGTAGACGATCTTGTCGGGCTCGCACGAATTGGCCCACGAGCCGAGTGCCGCGTTCTTGGTGAACTCGTCGGCGAAGATGTGGCGCCATCCGGCGAGGTCCACGGTGGGGGCCGCCTGGCCGGACGGGCTGGTCACCGCGGCGGGAGCGCTCGTCGTGGTGGTGGGTGGCGTGGTCGTGGGTGGCGTGGTCGTGGGTGGCGTGGTCGTGGGTGGCGTGGTCGTGGCAGGAGTGGTTGTGGTGGGTGTTGCCGCGGCCGAGGCCAGCGTCCATCGTTGTGCCGTCGTCCCAGCACAGGTCCGCAGCGAGACGGCGCCGTTTGCGGCGGTCAGGCAGTAGCTGCCGTAGTTGGGGCGTAGCGAGTCGTTGGCGCCTTGACCCCAGACCTGGGCCGGCGAGGTCGTGCAGGTCGCGATCTCGAGGTTGCGGCCGTTGGCGATGACCGCCCCGACCGGTTGCAAGCAGAAGCCCTGCACGCGAGCCCGGCCGTCGGCGCCGACCGTCCACTGCTGATTGATCCCGTCGTGGCATTCGTACAGCAGTACCCGGTTGCCGGAACGGGCCGCGGCATCGGAGTTGTCCAGGCATTGCCCGTTGAGGACGGATTTGACCGTGAATGATGAATCGGCGGCCGATGCCGGTCCGTTGGCGAGCACCATTCCGGCAATGCCGAGAATGCTGCAGACAACAACGCACACCGCTTTTCGCACCGGCCCGTTCCTGATTCCTCGCTTCATACCTGATGATTATTTGGCATTCCTGCCGTGGGAATGATTGCATTTGGGAAAACAGTACGAAACCGGCAGAATGCGCGAGCCACCCTCGGCGACGCGTGTGTCGTGCTGCCGGTACGGCGAGAGCCCGTCGGACCCATGCCCTACCGTGGTGGCGTGACTGGGGCACGTCAGCCGCTCCGTGCGGGTCAGATCATCGTCGGCGACACCGGACTGCGCTACCGGATCGACGGGCTCCTCGACGGCGGCGGCTTCGGCCACGTCTATCGCGCATCACGGCTGGCGTCGTCGAGCGATCGGGTGACGCGCAAGGTCTGCGTCAAGGTGTGTGCGAGCGCCGCGGACTGGCACGGTGAGGCGCACATGGGGCATCTGCTCGCCGGCCGGCGGGAGGTGGTCGCGCTGCTCGACGCCTTCGCCTTCGGTTCCGGTCCCGGCCGCATGACGCGCTATGTCATCGTCACCGAGTGGATGCGCGAGGGTACGGTCGGCGATCTCGTGGCCGACGGCGTGTGGGCGGGATGGCGTCCGGCACGGGTCCGTCGTGAGATCCGCGGCCTGCTCGGTCTGCTCACCGTGATGCACGCGGCCGGCGTCACCCACCGCGACATCAAGCCCGACAACGTCTTCCTGCGCGACGGCCGGCTGGCCCTCGGAGACTTCGGGATCGCCAAACATGCACTGACACCCCGGCATTCACCACTGGACGCCTACACACCGGCATACATGCCCGCCGATGTCGACGACTACCGTCACTGGGCGACGTGGTTCGACATCTATCAGCTCGGCCTGCTCACCTGCACCCTGTTGACCGGGGCGGACTGGACCAACGACGACATCTCCCGCATCCGCGACCTCGACGCGCCCGAGGATCTCAAGTGCTGGATCTGGCACGCGACCGCGGCCAAGGGCACCCGCTACGTCGACGGCACACAGGCTCTGCGCGCACTGACCGATCTCCACAAGGTCGACATGAGTCCGGCACGCGGGCCGGCACGACTGGCCGGACACCGCGTGGTGATCACCGGCCGGTTCAGCACCGGCACCCAACAGGAACTGACCACGCTCATCGAGGAATCCGGGGCGGCGGTGCAGTCGATGGTCGGCGACGACACCACCGTCCTCGTGCGCGCCCATCAGATCGACCGCGGCCTCGGGGCGCACGAGGGCCGCAAGCTGTTTGCCGCGCGGGAACGCAAACGGCGCGGCCAGGCACTGCACGTGATCGACGAGGACCGTCTGTGTCGGCTGATCGGGCTGACCCCCGTCTGAGTCCCCTGTAACACGGGGCGGTGTCGCGCCGATCACACCGGCACCGGTCTGAGTCGGGACGTGCTGAACAGTGGGTGTCGCGGTGTCGACGAGTCGTCGACATCGCGGTACCGCGACGGTGTGTGCGCCCGGGTCCTACGAATGGGGGGATCCTCGCGCGCGATGCGGCACTCGGTGGTGGGGATCCGTAACCTCGCAACCAGATCATGATGCAAGCCCGGTCATGATGCGGCCGGTCAGAATCGGGTCGGGCCGTAGCGGGGCCGGATCGCCGAGCGCGGGCCAGCAGAGGGTTTCACCCGGATGAGAGGTGTGCCATGGGCGCAGACGACATGCGTGCAGACGACATGCGTGGGGACGTCGACTTCGACACGGCCGTCAACGAGGCCTGGGCCCGATATCGGCACCTGCTCGCCGCTCTTCTGTCCGACCTCGACGACAGGCAGGAACTCATCGTCGAACAGAACCTCGAGATCCCCGAGGGGTCCCACGGCGTGCTGAGCTTCTCCGCCGACGACGACCGCATCGTGTGCACAATCGTCGAGGGCGATCTGCATCCGCATCCCGACGTACTGCGCGAGAACATCGCCGATCTCGAGCTGCTCGGCTGGGATCGCGATGATGGTGACGGATCGTTCACCTCCGCGGCCGATCGAGCGCAGGTCGATGCTCTCGCCGCGCTGGCCACCACCACACTGATCGAGATCTGGGGAGTCGGGCATCCGGCCTTCCTCACCGGGGACGTACCGGCCCGGCGCGAGCCGGCACTCGAGGTGATCGCCCTACCCGCACGGCACAGCGACCTGCGGGCGATGGTGCTCGAGGCGCTCGAGTCCATGTCGGGGCATCCGGTGCTGGTCGACGACGACGGTGACATTCCGTTGCCGACCGGTGAGGTCAAGTCGTGGCTGCGGATCCTGCCCGCGCGCCCGACCTTGGAGTTCTTCGGCACCGTCGTCGACCACGTCACGGATCTGCCTGCGGCCTACCGCTTCGTGGCGACCGAGACGCTGCCGTACACCGGGATCAAACTCGTCGTGCACGACACCTGCATCGTCGCCGTACTGACGGTGGAGGCCACCGCGTTCTCACGCCACAATGTCGCGGCCGGCATCGGCCAGTGGTTGCAGTTCGTCGAGGAGGTGCGCCCGGAGATCGTCGCGGCACTCACCCACGACGCCTGCGGGCCGGATCTCTGAGGCGCGTCCCGACCTACCGCGCCCACTGCAGCGTGTTGGCCCACTTGAGTGCCGCGGTCTCGGAGTATGCGCCGAGTCCGTGCTGGTCGTTGTAGGTCTGATAGTCGATGCGGGCGCCGTCGGCGCGAGCACGGTCGACCCACGCCGAGGTCAGCGGGGCCGGCGCGACCACGTCGAGCGTGCCCTGCTGGATGAGCATCGGAGCGCGGTAGCCGGCGTCGGGGACGGCAGAGAGCTCATGCACCACGCCGATCAGCGGCCCCTCGGCCAGTGGTTTGGTCACCATCTGGCCGACGTTGTACTGCCGCGTCGAGGGACTGAACTCCGGATAGCACTGTGTCGCAGCATCTTCGACGAGTTCCTTACCCAGCGGCGTGAGGTAGGAGTCGACGTCGACGTCGGGTCGCGCGGCCTTCACACCGGCGAGCACGTAGGAGACGTAGGTGACGTAGTCGGGAATCGCGACGGGCGGGACGCCTGGTGCGACGACCTTCAACAGTTGCGAGGTGTCGACGGGCACCGAGCTGGCGGCAACCCCCACGTTGTGGAGTTCGGGTGCGTAGGTGGGTGCGAGATGTCCGGCCCAAACCGCGCTCTGGCCGCCCTGGGAGCCGCCGGAGGTGAGATAGTCGGTGCCGGCTCGGGTATCGGAGTACTGGGCGACGACGGTCCGCGCGGCGCGTACCGAGTCGATCACGTTCTTGCCCTGCATCTCTCCGTCGGCGTAGGGATGCACGCCCGGTCCGCCGACACCCGCGTACTCGGTGGCGGTGATGACGTAGCCGTCGTCGAGCCAGGGGCCCATCCAGTCGTGCCAGCGTTCCTTGCCGTCGACGCGGACGCCCATCCGGTCGGTGACCGTGCAGCCGTCGCCGAGTCCGGCGGTTCCGTGCGCCCACGCAAAGATGCGGTAATCACCGCCGTGCGGGTTCTTCTCGGGGATGGAGACGGTGCCGCGGACGGGGATCAGCTCACCCTGGGCGTTCTCCGACAGGTAGGTCATGGCGATCACCTGCCGGGCGCCGGTCATGCGGGCGTCCTTCTGATCGGTGATGTCGGTGGAACTGATCACCGTGCCCGCGCCGGCCTTGGACGTGAGACTCGGCGCCGCCTGTGCAGTTGGTGACCCGGGCAGGGGCGACCACAACAGGGCGACCACTCCGATCAGTAGTGCACCCAGCACCAGTCCTCGTCGACGCACTGCAGCAGTCCCCTCTTCCTCTTCGCTCGCGGGCCGCGGCCCGCAGCACACCGGACTTCCCCAATGTCGGTTAGGTTAACCTAAGCGGCCGCGGGTCCGGTCGGGCGGGATGGACCAGAGCAGGTTGTTGCAGATGAGAGCGTCTCCTCGGCCGGTCGGGGTGACTGCGCCCCCTCGATCCGGCACCCTGGTCGTGTGCCGGACGACCTGCTGATCGCGCGCAATCCCGAGGAGGGCACGTCGCTGCCCTACCTCGTACGTTTGCCCCTGGGCGCCGACGGGATCGTGTTGAAGACCCGGGAGACGTGGCCGCGCACCACCAAGGTGTATTGCCAGCGGGTCGCCGAGTGGCCGGACGACCCCGAGATCGTCGAATGCCTGGCGGTGCGTTCGATCAGCCGTCGCGGCGCGGCCATCGACCTGGTGCTCGAACGCGGACGGGAGAACCGCTCGCAGTTCGTGCTCACCCGCGCCCGCGGGCGCGAGATGGTGTTCTGGCAGTCGCGACGCACCGCCAAACAGGCTCGACCGAACGTGACGGTCCCCAAGGCGCGGGCGCACGGTCGCGTGGTCGACATCGTCGTCGACACCCGAGAACGCTACGGCTACAAGTTCTCTGCGCAGCAGGCGCAGACCAGCAAGCGGGGCCTGCCGGTCGGCGACTACGCGGTCTTCGACGGCGACGATCTGGTGGCCACCGCCGAACGCAAGAGCATCGAGGACCTCGCGTCGAGCCTGTTGTCGGGAAAGATGACCTACCTGCTGGCCGATCTCGCCGCACAGCCGCGCGGCGCGGTGATCGTCGACTCCGGGTACTCGAAGATCTTCAAACTCGAACACGCCCCGGCCTCCTCGGTGGCCGATGCCGTCGCCGAGGCGCAGGCCCGGTTCCCGACGGTGCCGATCGTGTTCTGCGAAACGCGTGCACTCGCACAGGAGTGGTTGTACCGCTGGTTCGGTGCCTGCCTGGCCGAGTGGGATCTCGACCGGGCGGGAAAGAGTTCGCCGACGCAGCTCAGTGGTGGGGATGCGGGTGCGTCGACGTCGATCGAATGAATCTCGGTCGGACATTTGCCGCAAAGCGGTTCGATTGATCGCCGCGCGCCGCACCCGCGACTAGATTCGCAACGGATCACGTCCGCTTCTGCACCCGAAGTGGTCGCAAACCGTTGCTGCGCAACCGTCATCGCGTAGATTGACTGCCAGCCACGATGGCCCGACGCCGCGCGGCTCGCACGATCGAGGGGGAAATGGTGAACACTCCGAACCCGCCCTACGGGCAACCCGGCCCGTACGGGCAACAGCAGCCGGGCCAACCCCGGTACGGGCAACCCCACTACGGGCAGCCGCCTGGCCCGGGTCAACCGTCGTACGGCCAGCAGCCCCAGTATCGACAGCCGCCCGGCCCGGGGTACGGCGCGCCCCCGGCGGGCCCGCCCCAGTACGGTGCTCCCCCATCTGCTCCGCCCCCATCTGCTCCGCCCCCGTCTGCTCCATCCCAGTACGGCCGGCCGCCGGCGCCGCAACCCCCGAATCCGGCTCCACTGCAGAAGAATCCGGCTCCGGGCGCCTATCATCCGGGCGGTGGGCAGGGCGCGCCGCCGGTGCAGGCGGGTCAGCAGCAGGGTGTCGCCATCGACGCGAAGTTCTTCCCGCTGATGTGGTTGCTGTACTTCATCAAGCCGAAGATCGTCGTCGACGGCCACGAGCTTCCCGGCACGTGGGGCCGCAACGAGATCCCGCTTCCGCCGGGACAGCATCACGTGCACGTCCACGTTCCGTACTTCCTGCCCCCGCGGATCGGGCCCGCCGATTACCCGGTGCTCGTGCAGCCCGGACAGGGCGTCGAGCTGGAGTATCGGGCACCGGTGTGGGCGTACTCCCGCGGTTCGCTCGGCCCTGCGCCGCAGCAGTACAACGGCGTTGGTCTGGCGATCGCGATCTCGGTCATCCCGATCGTGCTGATTGTGCTCATCGTCATCCTGAACGTGGCGATCGCCACGAGTTGATCGTGCCCGCAGACACACGCGAACAACCCCGCCCGGCGTCGGTGGGCGGGGTTGTTCGTGTCGCGCACGGCTCAGCGCGCAGAGCGCTGTCTCACTGCCACACCCAGAGCCACCGACGCGAACGCGGGTCGTAGCGACGGACGCGGCGGCGACGCTGGACCGGGGCGGGGTTGTTGTTGCGACGGGGTTCGGCCATGATCGGCTCCTCTTTCGTTGACACTTCCGAGATCCGCTGTGTGCGTTTCTCTCTGACGTGTTCCACGATGCACGGTCAGGCTTGACGCACGATGCCCGTCGGCTTGGGGGTTGCTGTCTCCCATGAAATGTGGCGTGGGTCACCATGATCCGGGTGGTTGCGAGCACAGTGCGCGAATCTTGACGACATCTTGGCGCCGGTATCCCTGTTGCCGCGCCGCAGAGCCGGGTAGACCGAAGAGGTGAGCTTGTTCGAGCTGCTGCCCTCTCTGAAAGGCGTTCTGGTGTCCCGATCTTTCGATCCCACGCTCTGGCCGGTCCCCATTCACTCGTCGGGGAACGATCTCTTCATCGGTGAGACCGACCTGCGCGCCGAATCACTGCGTCACACAACGGGATTCTTCGTCGACGCCGCAGGCGAGCCGCGCTGCCCGTCGACCGATGAGTGCGGTGCTGTAACACACTCGGTTCTGGTCACCAGGATCATCGCGGCGCACGTCACGGGTGGACGGGCGGTGGTGCGTGTCGATGCGGCGTTGCCGCTGACCACCGCGATCGCCGATGTGGCGTTCGTCGGTGTCGGTCTGGCCGGAGCCACCATGGCCGACATCACCGTCGTCGACACCGCCGGGCATCGACGAACGGTGCATGCCGAGTTGCCGGCCGGCGTCATCGCCACCGGGACGCTGGTGATCGCATTGCGTCCGGTCGCCGACCGGGCCGCCGTCGTCGCCCGATAGCCGATAGACGGTCCGGAGACCGCCTCAGACCGCCGAATCCGGGAACGCGATGACCGACAGGAAGCGGATCGGCAGTTCGATGAGCGCGACCGGCCCGTGGGGGGCCTCACCGTCGAGTTGCATGGAATCACCGGGCGCGAGGCGGTACACGCTGCGCCCGTGCGCGTAGTCCATGACGCCGTCGAGCATGTAGAGGAACTCGGTGCCGGGGTGCTGGAACAGCGGCTGTGTGATCGAGTCCTCGTTGAGCGTCACGAGTAGGCATTCGAGACGTTTGTGCTCACCGCGCAACGACCCGAGTAGCTCGTACTCGTGGCCCTCCTTGGACCCCGATCGCACGATCCGCGAACCCTCCCCCGCCTTGACGTACACCGCCGATCGCTCGACGTCGGCGCCCCGGAACAGCGAGGTCACGGCGACGTCGAAGGCTGTCGCCAGCCGCGCGAGAGTGCTGAGACTGCACGAGGTCTGGGCGTTCTCGATCTTCGACAGCATCGCCTTGGAGATGCCGACGCGTAACGCCATGTCGCCGACGGTGAGACCCTGCTGCTGACGCAGGCGCCGGACGTTGGCGGCAATCGCGGTCTCGAGCTCGAGTTCCTCGACGGACTGATCGGTGGGCCGGTCACGGGCGATGCCGGACTGGTTACGAATCAGCGGATCGTCACCGACTCCTGCCGGTTGCACCGCCACTGCCTGATCGATCCCCGTCGATTCGTCGGACTCCGCCACCGGGCCAGCATATCGGGAGACGTCGTCCACTGTGGGGAACCGTGGCAGCTCGGCGATGAGTCCCGACCGCCGGTCCTCGGGCAGCTCGGCGACGCGGACCCCGCCGTTCAGGGCGCACATGGTGTACCCCGCACGACAGGTCTCACCGCATCTCCCCCGCGCCCACGTAGGGGAAGCGGGTCTTGAGCAGGTCGCCCTCGGCGAACCGGGACAACCGGAAGTCCGACTCCGGGATACGCGGGTCGTTGCTGTGACCATCGACGACGAGGTCGGCGACCAGCCGCCCGACGGCCGGCGAGATCTTGAAACCGTGCCCGCTGAAGCCCGCGGCGATCACCAGTCCCTCGAGCGGACCGGTGGAGATGATCGGATTCCAGTCCGGGGTCACGTCGTAACACCCGGCGTAACTACTGGTGATGGCCGCGTCGGTGAACTGCGGGAAGCGGGTACCGACCTTGTCGACGGTCAGATCCAGGAACGCCTCGTCGGCACGATTGAGGTAGTTGTCGGGGTCGGCGATCTCCAGCTCGGCGAGATCGCTGTTGCCGAACAGGATCTCACCGCGGACATCGGGCCGCACGTATTGCAGTGAGACGAGGTCGGAGAACACCGGCACCTTGCCGAGTTCCATTCCGGGGTGGATCATCACGATCTGCTCGCGGTGGACCTCGATGGGGACATCGATGCCGTGGGCTGCGAGGAACGGGCGCGTCCAGGCGCCGGTCGCGACGACGACGGTCTCGGCCGAGATCGTCGATCCGTCAACCAGTCTCACGCCGGTGACGTCGTCGCCGTCGACGATGAGACCGGCAACCGGCGTGCTCTGGCGGATGCGGATTCCACCGGCGCGCGCCGATGCGGCGAAGGCCTGCGCGGTCTGATACGCATCGCCGTACCCGCCGCGTTCCTCCCAGCCGAACGCCGCGAACGGCTCCAG